>CAZKSG010000016.1:0-42873 GCA_964555335.1 uncultured Anaerolinea sp. | reverse complement strand
AAGGCGATCCACACCGCGTCCTACGAGCACCTGAAGCTGGCATCTTTGCTGCTTCAGGAGCTACACAAGCTGATTCCGGTCAACCTGAAGGCGATCCACACCGCGTCCTACGAGCACCTGAAGCTGGCATCTTTGCTGCTTCTAAAAAGATCGGCGAGCATTGTGATGAAGGCATGGTTGTAGGAATGATCGATGGCCAATATCCCGTACTCACGCCATTAAGTGGAGTATTGCGCGGCATCATTCGGGATGGACTGCAAGTATCCAGGGGGTTGAAGATCGGCGATATCGACCCGCGCGGCGACGTCAATGCCTGTTACCTTGTATCAGACAAGGCTCTTGCCATCGGCGGCGGCGTGTTGGAAGCGATTCTCACACGTGAGGAGATACGCCACCAACTATGGAAATAGGAAATGAACACAATGATCCTTCCAAAAACTCCGAAATCGCGTTCGGAGTTTTTGTTTGATTACGGATGTCACAAGAATGGTACTTTTTGTAACTTTTTCCGATCTAGTGCATCCAATGGATAGATCAACAAAACTGTTTTCGTAAAAGGAGTTCTTCATGAAACGTAATCTGTCCAATATTGATCGAGTTATCCGAGTGCTGGTCGCTATATTGTTCGCCTACTTGTACCTCACCGGCATCGTGACTGGGGCATTGGGAATCGTTCTGATCGTACTGGGTGCCGTCTTTGCCCTCACCAGCATCGTCTCGTTCTGTCCGCTATATGCTTTGTTCAAAATCAGCACCTACAAGTCATAGATTCTGATCCATGGCAGGTATCGTAAAGTAAACACTTGCGATGCCTGCTTGTATAAACATGAACCTAGCGGAATTAAAACAACAACTGCTGTCTCGTCCCAACCCTGCAATTGTGGATTTTTGGGCACCATGGTGCGGACCGTGTCGTGTCACAAAACCGATCCTGGAGTCACTGGCGAAGGAATATGATGGCAAGGTCGATTTGCTGGTAATCAACGCTGACGACCACCCACAATTGCTGAAAGAGTTGAACATTTTTGGTATTCCGACAGTTCTCGTCACACGGTCTGGGGAGATCCTAAAGAAATACACTGGTATTCAATCTCGAGAGAATTATCAAGCAATGTTCGATGCGTTGGCAAATGCCAGCGAAACGGTAATCATTACAATGTCGACATTTGATCGTTTTGTCCGCCTGCTTACCGGCACGGTTCTGGCGTTTATCGGATTGAATATCCAGATATGGTATTTGATCGCCATCGGAGCAGGAGTCGCATTTCTGGGGGTATACGATCGTTGTCCCATCTGGAGAGCCATCACATCTCAATTCAAAAGGACGCCCTAAAGGCGTCTTTTTGTTTGCAGGTATAATTTGAGCATGAAACATCCTGACCCTCTCGTCATCGGTATTGCAGGTGGATCAGGGTCCGGCAAGACAACCGTCGCACAGCAGATCCTGCAGCGGGTCGGACCAGACCGAATAGCCTTTCTCCAACACGACTCATATTACAAAGACCTGAGCGGGCTGCCGCCTGCACAGCGTGCAGAGGTAAACTTCGATCATCCCAATTCGCTCGAAACAGAATTGTTGATCCAACATATTGCAACCCTTCGGGAAGGGAAACCGGTTGAAGTTCCGATCTACGATTTTTCCATTCATACGCGCACATCCAGAACCTATACCGTACAACCGCGCAGCGTAATATTAGTGGAAGGCATTCTCATCTTCACCGAAGCTGCCCTGAGGGACATGTTCGATGTCAAGATCTTCGTGGATACCGACTCAGATCTGCGTTTTATCCGCCGCCTCGAAAGGGACATCAGTGAGCGCAGTCGTACAACCGAATCTGTGATCAAACAATATCAACTGACCGTTCGTCCCATGCACATGGAATTCGTCGAACCATCGAAACGTTACGCAGACATCATCATCCCCGAAGGCGGACACAACACTGCCGCACTCGACATGGTTGTGGCAAGAGTGGAAGCGTTACTGAAATAATTCCTATTTTTATAATTCAAAAGGAGAGAGATATGGCAAAACAATGGAATACCCAGCCCGCAATGCAGATCGACCCGAAGAAGAAATACAAAGCGCATCTACAGACCGACAAAGGCACGATGGTCATCGAACTGTTCGCAGACAAGACTCCCAAAACAGTAAACAATTTTGTCTTCCTGGCGCGAGAAGGATACTATGATGGCGTCATTTTCCACCGTGTGATCTCGAACTTCATGGTCCAAGGTGGCGACCCCACCGGCACAGGCATGGGTGGGCCCGGATACAAGTTCGCTGATGAATTCCATCCCAGTCTGAAGCATGATAAGCAGGGCGTCCTCTCCATGGCCAATGCCGGCCCGGGAACCAATGGATCACAGTTCTTCATCACGCACGTCCCAACACCGTGGCTGGATGGCAAACACACCGTGTTCGGTCAGGTTGTCGAAGGGCTGGACGTGTTGATGTCAATCCCGGTGCGAGATCCCAACAATCGAAATGCTCCGGCTGTAAGTATCCAACATGTCGTCATCGAAGAAAGAGACTAGATCAACAATTTCAAAGGAAACAAAGAGCGCACAGGATAAGACAAAAACGTCAACTGTGCGCTCTTCGCACGTCGAACAATCTGCCCCTTCTGCTACAATCACTAACAAAGAGCAAAAACAATCCGCAATCCCAACCAATATTTTGCGTGTCCTTGCACTACTTGCAGTTGTTGGGATCACTTTATTTATCTTTGGCATTCGTGACCGCGTGGAGCAATTTGCTGCATTTGGATATCCAGGTATCTTCTTAATCGCACTTCTCGCCAATGCGACAGTCCTGCTGCCTGCACCGGGTGTTGCCGTGATCTATGCCATGGGCGCCATTTTCAACCCATTGGGTGTGGGTTTCGCAGCAGGGACCGGTGGTGCGTTGGGCGAGATCTCCGGTTATTTGGCCGGCTTTAGCGGTCAGGCCGTGATCGAACGAATGGACATCTACGACCGCATCAAACCCTGGGTGGACAAATATGGAGGCTGGGCGATCTTGGTATTATCCGCGATTCCCAATCCTTTCTTTGACGTGGCAGGGATCGCCGCAGGAATCGCGAAAATGCCTTTGCCTGTCTTTCTACTATTTACATGGATCGGCCAGCTCATCAAAATGACCATGTTTGCACTGGCAGGAAAGTATTCGATTCATTTCTTTACGAACTTCTTCAACTAGGAGAATGAACCATGACCTACTTCAACAAGGTGGACAAGTATTTGGAAATAAATCTCGACAAGAGTCTGGATGAGCTTTCAAGGCTGGTGGCACAACCCAGCGTAGGCGCGCAAAACCTTGGGATGAAGGAATGCGCCGCGTTGGTTGCGAAGATGCTGAAAACACGCGCCTTCGATGTCCGTGTGATGGACACGGAAGGTGCACCGGTTGTTTTTGCTGAGCGAAAGGGCAAGTCTGACAAGACGCTCCTCATCTACAATCACTATGATGTCCAGCCGCCCGAACCGTTGGAGTTGTGGGAGACGCCGCCATTCGAGCCATCCCTGCGAGATGGGAAGCTCTACGGTCGCGGCGTGAGCGACGACAAGGGACACATTGTCTCGCGCCTTCACGCCATTGACGCGTTAATGGATGTCGAGGGAGAACTTCCCTGCAACATCAAATTCATCATCGAAGGTGAGGAAGAAACGGCTTCAGTCAATCTGTATAAATTTGTCGTCGATAACAGGGAACTTTTGAAAGCCGATGCCTGCATGTGGGAATTCGGCGGCGTAGATCACACAGATACCCCGGTCCAATATCTTGGACTGAGAGGTATCTGCTATGTCGAACTTTCCATCGACCTCTTGTCCACGGATGTACATTCTGGTTTGGGCGGCTCGATCTTCCCGAATGCAGCCTGGCGACTTGTTTGGGCATTGAACACACTCAAAGGTCCGGATGAGCGGATTCTCATCCCCGGCTTTTACGACGACATCAAAAAGCCAACACCCAGGGATGTTGAGCTATTGGCCGCATTGGACGACCCAACCGAAGATTACAAATCCCGTTATGGCGTCCCATATTTCATCAAAGGTCTGAAAGGTGGCGTCGATTTGAAAGTGGAGGAGATCTTCTCCCCCACCTGCACGATCTGCGGACTGACCAGCGGTTATCAGGGTCCGGGTTCAAAGACCGTACTACCTGCTCGGGCCTCGGCAAAAATTGATTTTCGTCTCATTCCAGATCAGGATCCCAAGGATATTCTCAAGAAGTTGCGTGCCCATCTCGACGCGCATGGTTTCACGGATGTACAGATCACCGACTTAGGCGGAGACGCCCCTGCCCGCACCGATCCAGACGATCCGTTCATTCAGTTGGTTGCGAGACTGGCAGAGGAAGTGTACGAAATGCCGATGAAGCTCATCCCCATGAGCGGCGGGTCCGGTCCCAATCACCCGTTTGTGCACGTGCTGGGACTCCCTGTAGCAACCGCGGGGTTGGGATATCCCGACACAAAAGCTCATGCACCGAACGAAAATATTCGCGTGGATCTCTACTTGAAGCACGCACGTCACATGGCACGTGTGATCAAAGAGTTTGCAACTGGATAATATGACCTTATTCACTCCGATTTGGTGACAGCAAGCGTCAGGCGTATGCGTATAATGTGTATGCAACTACTTTCATTTACAGCGTAATAAACCGCTGAGAATCCATGGAGGCAAAAATGTTTGTCGGTGAACGAATGTCCCGCCCTGTTATCTCGGTTTCCCCTGACTCTCCGATTAATGATGTACTCGCCATGTTCAAGAAGGAACATATACGACGAGCGCCCGTGATGAAAAACGGAAAGCTGGTCGGGCTTGTCACAGAAACGGATCTACTTAACGCATCCCCTTCCCCGGTGAGCACACTGAGCATCTGGGAAATGAACTACCTGATCAGCAAAGTCAAGGTGCAGGATGTGATGAGCAAGAAGGTTATCACGGTCAACGCAAACACCCCCATTGAAGAGGCAGCCCGCATCATGGCCGACAAGAAAATCGGCGGTGTGCCTGTGGTTGACGATGGCAAGGTCGTGGGCATCATCACAGAAACGGATCTTTTCAAGGTCTTCCTTGAGCTCATGGGTGCCCGTCAGAAGGCACTACGCGTCACAGCCACAATCGAAGATAAGCCCGGGCAGCTCGAGAAGTTGACCAAAGCCATCGCACACAATGGAGGCAACTTCATTTCCTTTGGTCAGTTCGCTGGTCCAGATGCCAACACCAAACTGGTCACCTTCAAAGTGGAAGGAATCAAGAAGAGCACGATCAAGGAAGTACTTGCGCCTGTGATCGTCAAGTTCTGGGACATTCGTCTTAGTTAGAGTAGGGATCTCATTACACTTTGGGACAAACCGCTGGTCAGCGGTTTGTCCTTTTATAGGGTAATGGCTATATTTTTACAAGACAACAAGGTATATTGACAGGCACCTTTTGCATGGCTATAATCTTATCCATTGCGGGTGTAGTTCAGTGGTAGAACGCTTGCTTCCCAAGCAAGATATCGTGGGTTCGAGTCCCATCACCCGCTCTTCTTTACGAAAGCCTATACTGGTATAGGCTTTTTTGTTTGGCATACTTCCATGATTGATTGTCATAGCCGAGCCGCGCTATGTGCAAAGCCGGCAGTGTGTTGGTAAAAATGAAAGGTGTTGAGGGTGCGATTCATGACTTTTCGGGATAAAATAAAGTCTGTAAAAGCATCTTGCAGATTTACCGAGGCAAGATTCCACGATTGTATTTTTCAGTTTGAAAGGCATATTAACCTGACCCTTCTGGCATGGTGTTGGGTGATGGCGAATGCATGCTTCCCGAGCATGATGCCGTGGGTTCGAGTCCCATCACCCGCTCTAGTGTCGAGGAGAGACTCCCTCGACATTTTTGTTGGGTAATTTGTAAGGTAGCTGTTATGCGCTCCCCGAAAAGGTAAAAGTAGAATCATGCCCGAGGCCAATGATCATGACATCATTTAATGAAAAGGCGACGATCCTGTATGTGGAAGACAACCCGGACAATCGTATGTTGGTCCGACGCATTTTGCTTTCAGAAGATTATGGTTTGCTCGAAGCCCAGAGTGCAGCACAGGCTCTTGAAGTGCTTAAGAGTGCGCGCCCCGATCTAATATTGATGGACATCAACATGCCTGATATGGACGGCTATACCCTGACATCCAAGATCAAGAACATGCCAGGGTTTGAACGCGTCCCGATCATTGCTCTGACCGCCAATGTGATGCGCGGTGACAAGGAAAAAACGCTTGAAGCTGGCTGCGATGGATACATCCAAAAGCCACTTGATATCGATCAATTGATAAGGGAAGTCGAACGATTCCTCTCAAGGAGAACCAATGGCTGATAATGTGCTGGACACACAACCGATCAAGAAACCGACGATCCCCAAGGATGCCACGGTACTTGTCGTGGAAGATAATGTTGCGAACTTTGTGTTGATCGCCCGTATGCTGGGCTACCTTGGAATCCATTGCGAATGGAAAACATCGGGATATGAGGTCGTGGAATATGCAGACACACTGCAACGCCTGGACCTGATCCTGATGGATATTCGCCTGCCCTACGAAGATGGATATGGTGCATTAAAAAAGATCCGCGCATCGGAGCGGCTTAAATCCATTCCGATTATTGCTGTCACTGCCGAAGCCAGCACAGATCAGATGAACAAAGCCAAAGATTCTGGCTTCGATGGTTTCCTGGGCAAACCTCTTGACCCTGATCGTTTCCCCGATCAGATCCGCCGCATTTTGAGCGGAGAAGCTGTTTGGGAATTCAGTTAATTTCATCCTCATGAGCACAAATCCATCGAACAATAGTTTTTTCGTCACCGTATACTTTACTGTTGTCGAAAACCGTTTGCAGGTGACTCAATATTCCGACCCGCAGGGACGTGATACACAGCGTACGATTCCCCGCGCGTTTGAACTTTCCCTGCACGAGATGGAAGAATGTCTCAAAGATGGACCACTTCATTTGGATCTGAAGGACGGTTCATCCATTCCGCCTCCGCTGCTGGCCTATCCTCGTCAATTGGGATGTGAAACGGCCGCGTATGTACCAATCCTCGAAGAGGGACAACTGCGCGGTCTCGTGTTAGTAGGGGCTCGTACCGGACAGGATTTGAACGAAGATGTCGTCAACGCATTTGCGCAGGTAATTCGCACTACTTCCATATCGCTCAAACGGTTGTCACCTATCGAGGGTCAGGTAGAGCAGCAACAAACTGCTGAAATAGCAGCATTGAACGCTCTTGCTTCCGGCGCGGTCAACGTCACAGACCTGCGTTCGTTTTACAGTGCCATTCACGAACAGGTCCGCAATGTCGTTGGTGACTATGGATTTGTGATAGCGCTCTACGATCCAAAAACGAATTCCATCAATATTCCCTATTTATATGAAGAAGGCTCTTTCTCATCAGTGGATACGTTCCCACTGGGTGAAGGACTGACCTCCATTTTGATCCGTACCCACCAGCCGCTGATGCTGGTCGAAGAAACAGAGAAACGCGCCATTGCCATGGGGGCAAAGGTATCAGGAAAACCCGCTTTGTCATGGCTTGGAGTTCCCCTGCTCGTTCGAGGCGATGCCATCGGCGCCATGATCGTTCAGGATCCATATCACGAGCACGCGTTTGACGAAAATGATCTTCGGTTCATGTCTTCGGTTGCCAACCAGGTCTCCGGTGCCATTTCCAACTTCCGCCTGCTGGAAGAAAGCAAACAGGCGGCGCTTCAATTCGAGACCGCAGCCGAGATCGCCCGCGATATCAGTAGTTCCCTCGACCTGGATGAACTCCTCCAGAAAGCCGTGGACTTGATCCGCTCGCGGTTCAACTTTTATCATGCATCGGTATTTCTTAAGGACCTTCCTGGCGAATTTGTAGTCATTCGCGAGTCCACAGGTGAAGCTGGCGCCCAACTTAAACGGTCAGGGCATAAACTGGCTATCGGTTCAAAATCGGTCGTAGGCTTTGTGGCCGGCAAGGGTGAGCCGTTGATCGTAAATGACACGACGCGCGACGCCATCTACTATGCGAATCCCCTTTTGCCCGCGACTCGCGCAGAAGCGGCCATTCCCTTAAAGGTAAGCGAACGCATCGTGGGCGTTTTGGATGTGCAAAGCGAACAGGCGTATGCATTTTCAGAGGACAACCTCCGTACACTGCAGATCTTGGCAGACCAGCTCGCCATCGCAGTAGTCAATACGGAACTGTTTGCCGAAACACAGGAACATCTGGCGCAACACCGTCTCCTTCATCACATTACTACAACCGCTGCTTCCGGTACGACTCTTGATGAAGCGCTGCAATCTGCTGTGAACGGCTTGCAGGTGACATTGGGCGGGGACCGTGTCTCCATCCTGCTGGCGGACCGCGAAAAGAAAGTTCTCGAAGTGCGGGCTGCTGTTGGGTATGCAAGCAACGTTTTCGATCTGCGCATCCCCATCGGAAACGGCATTACCGGATGGACAGCTGCTCATAGAAAATCACTGCGTGTCAACAATGTATTACAGGACACGCGTTATATTGAAGGCAGTTCCAATACGCGCTCTGAAATGTCCATCCCATTGCTCTATCGAAGTGAGCTTCTCGGTGTTCTAAACGTAGAGAGCGAACAGCTTTCTGCATATGCTGAAAACGATGAAGAACTCCTCGGCACATTGGGAGGCAGTCTCGCCGCCATTATCGCCAATGCCCGCCTTCTGGAACAGATCCGGGCCCAGGCCGATCGTGAGCGCGTCCTGTTCGAGATCAGCGACAAGATTCGCCGCACAACCGACATGGAAACGATCCTGTCCACTACAGCCAGCGAGATCACTCGCGCAATTGGTGCGAACCGTGCCACAATCAAGGTTGGCGTAAAACCACCCAACGCCGAACAGAGGACAAGGTCACGAGATGAGTAAACGATTTTCCCTTGAACAACTCCTGCCGCGCACAGGTGGAAGTTTTATCATTATCGTACTTGCGATGGCCCAAGTTATCGCCCTGGCAGGGTCCATCCCAGGGGTTCTTTCGATTCGAACGAACGTACAGTTCAACGCATCCCTCATCCAAAGTTTAAACGTTCTGATGCCAATCATGGTCGTCACAAGTAACGTTGCGCTGTTGTTCATCAGTGCCCGGCTGACACCGACAGCAAGAAAACGCCTTGATGAATGGGCGGCCAACCGACTCAAACCGAATCCAAAAGACGAATATGAGTCCTGGCGCGAGATCACAAGCCTGACATGGCGCATCGGCATTGCAGCGGCAATTACAGCAATGCTAATTATTGTCTTACCGGCATTCATTGTTACATGGATGAAAAGCAGTGCCATCACGTCACCTTTTCAGCCTGTATTGTTGAGTTCACCTGATCCGGTCTATGTCCTGCTCGGTGGGACCGTGTCCATGCTGGGTTCGGTTCTTCTTCTCGTTCTGATGGTCGAACGTTTCACGCTCCCTGCCAGGTTGGTCTTATTACCCAACGATTTTGACACCCAGCTTTCAGGCCGTGCCGGGACGCTGCTTATCAGCCGCTTCGGTATTCTTGCGTTCAGCTTAATCACCATTTCGATCTTCTTGATCGCTCCCATTGGTTATCAACAAACAGTCCGTATCCTTTATGCTGAAGTCAGCTCGATCGAAGTTTTCAGAGGGATGCGAATCGAATCCATTCTGTTCAGTCTCCTGGCATTCGTTCTTGGCGCCGGCTTTGCATTCTTTATCTCCAAAGCTGTGTCGGACCCAATCAACGAATTGATTTCCACCTTTAATAAGATCGAACAGGGTGACCTGACCCAACGGGCCAAAGTGAGTGCCACAGATGAACTGGGAATTGTAACCGTACAATTTAACCGTATGGTATCCCGGCTCGAATCCCTTCAGACAACGCTCGAACAACAGGTTCAGGAGCGGACCAAGCAACTTCAAGCTAGCAACGACGTTGCACGCGTAGCATCTTCCAGTCTCGACCCAGACGAGTTGCTCAGCAGGGTCATTAACCTTTTCCCGGAACAGTTTGGTTACTATTACGCCGCGATCTATTTACTTGATCCCAGTGAAAAGTGGGCCGAATTAAAACATGCCACAGGCGAAGCAGGCATGGTTCTCAAACAGAATCATCACCGGCTTGAAGTGGCAGGCAAGAACATGGTAGGCACTGCGATCCGCGAAAAGAATGCGCGCATCGCCCAGATCGCTCATAATGAAAAACAGCGTTTCGAAAACCCGCTCCTTCCGTACACTCGTTCCGAGATTGCCCTGCCATTGATGGTGGGCGCCCGTGTTCTTGGCGCGTTGAACGTCCAATCAACACGCGAGGCAGATTTCGGGCCGGAAGTCATCGAGACCATGAAAAATATGGCAAGCCAGGTAACTATTGCGTTGGAGAATGCCCGCTTATTCCAGGAAGCGCAGATGGTCATCAAGGAAATGCAGGCGGTTCAACAACAGTATTTGCTGGAAGGCTGGCGCGACTTTACATCTGAGCATCACGAGATGGAATATGCTGTAGGCGATGAATCCAGTGATAACACCAGCTCAATCGATGTGCCGATCACCCTTCGCGATCAGATCCTGGGTCAGATCACACTTGAAGGAAAGGAAGACTGGTCGGTTGATCAGCAATCGCTTGTGGATGCGATTGCCAAACAAGCGGCTGTCGCATTGGAAAACGCAAGATTGGTGAACGAAAGTCGTCAAGTTGCGATCCGCGAACGCATGTTGGCAGAGATCAACTCCAAGATCTGGTCGGCGGCGACCATCGATGGCGTGCTGCAAACAGTGATCAAAGAGTTGGGCAGACGGCTGGACGCATCACAAGCTGTGATTGAGCTTGAAATTGATGAGGAGTAAGAAGCGGAATTCGCCATGAAACAAACTGGAATTTCATTTAACGAAACTCAAAAATACGCCATTGCCGGGTTCGGCTTTGGGCTTCTTTTCCCCATCCTTGCCGTTATCGTAAAACTAACCGCATCGTCCGCATCTTTCAGCTTCTCAAACATCCTGACATTGCACACTGATGACCCATTGATGTGGATCATCGATACGGCCCCGATCGTCCTTGGTTTTATCTCCACTCTGGCGGGCAAGCGTCAGGATCAGATGAAGGAACTGAATCAGCAGTTAAAGGAGAGAGAAAACGATTTATTGGTCGAGCATCAGGAACTTGAAAAGCGCGTCAATGAACGGACCGAACGTCTGACCAGAAAGACGGAACAGCTTCGCTCCGCTTCATATATCGCCCGCCAGACTGCTGAGATCCAGGACCTTGGAGCAATTCTGAACAATGTCGCCAACCTTGTTACTGATCAGTTTGGTTTTTATCATACAGGAATTTTTCTCGTCAATGAAACAGGCGACCAGGTGATTTTGCAAGCCACTTCCTCCGAAGGCGGCAGGCAGATGATCGAACGCGGCCATGCTCTCATGATCGGGACGCAAGGAATCGTGGGTTTCGTTGCGGCACAGAAGAAATCACGCATCGCTCTCGACGTGGGGGCAGATGCCGTTTTCTTCAACAATCCTTACCTCCCGATGACCCGCTCCGAAGCGGCTATTCCTCTACTGATCCGCAATAAATTGCTGGGCGTACTGGATATTCAATCGGACAAGCCACAGGCCTTTACGACTGAGGATCTTGACGTGCTTGAGACCCTGGCTGATCAGGTTGCCATCGCCATCGAAAACACACGATTGTTGGACGAATCACAGGCGACTCTGCTACAGCTTGAAGCATTAACCTCCATCCGCACGCGTGAAGCGTGGAGTCAAAAGATCGCGAACAGGCAGCGTACATTTACCTATACTCCATTGGGGCTACGGGCTGAAAAACCATCCCAGCCTGCGAGCAACAGCGTTCAAGTCCCGTTGATGTTACGTGGGCAGAAGATCGGGAAGATCTCCATTGCACGTCGGGGCGATGAAATGCTCAACAAGGTGGAAGAGGAAATTGTCACCGAGGTGGCAAACCAGGCAGGGCTGGCGATCGACAACATCCGCCTGCTGGAGGAAGCCACTCAACGAGCAAAGCAGGAACAGGTGGTGGGCAAAATTGCGTCGCGCTTTAGTCAATCCTTGAACATCGACGCGCTGATCCAGACAGCCGTTCGCGAATTGGGACAGTTACCCGACGTAGCAGAAGTATCGGTGATTATTGGGAACGAAACACCAGAGACACCTGCAAAACAGAAACCCAGGCGAAAACCGGAATAACATGAACAAATCACGAGAAGCGCGCAACAACCTGAATACACAGAACGAGCAATTGGCAAAGACCTTCATTGCCAATGTGCGCTACGGTCCTCTTTTCCTGTTTGTTACTGGTGCAGGCTTTATTGCTGTCTACCTTCTGACCATTTTGGGGGTTTTCGGTCAACAAGCACCGCAGTTGTTGTTTATCGGTCTCTTCACCTTGCTGTTTGGTGTTTTTCAATTTGCGTGCCTTTCTCTTGCCCGTCAAAATCGTGGAATTGCAGCTCTCCTACTAAGTTCGATTTCGGCAGGGCTGTACGCCATTTCACTTACAATCCTCTGGGAAGGAATCCTTCCCGTTGCCATTCTGCTTACGCTCATTGTTCCGCTAACAACATTATGGGCAGGCATGCCGCGCCGGTATATTCCAGTGGTTTTCTTGATCTCTGTGGTTCTAGTGGCGGCTATTTATTTTATCGGAAGAGAATCCAGTTTTCCGCGGCTGCAAAACAGCGATCCGGCGGCCATTGCAAGCTTCGCTTTTGTGGTCGCCACCGGGCTTCTGCTTATCACGATCACGGTCATTTCCGGAAATAAAAATTTCAAAACCCTACAGTCCCTGCTCCTTACATCTTTCATTGTGATCGTAACCATCCCCACGCTCATGGCAACAACATTGTCCACCATCAGTGCGTATACGACCAGTCAGACACAAACGTTCAGCACACTGAAGGCTGTTAGCAACCTGAAAGAGAGCCAGGTTAGTACGCTGCTCCGCACATATCAGAACGCCACAACCAAGCTTCAAAAAGACCAGGGTTTTTATGTAAATGCCTTAAGCGTATTGACCAACCAGGACACACAACCTAGTCTGCTGGAGAATTCGAAACGAGTTGTACGATCGAGAGTCAAGGTGACGATCGGCTCTGAGGAGGAGCAGTATACCGAGGTCATGGTCCTTAACACACAAGGTGAGGTCGTGATCTCCACGATCCCTGAAAACGAGGGAGTAAATTTTGGGAATCAACTGTTCTTCAGACAGGGAACGCTCCGTTTCTACGCAGGCTTTGTAGACATTCCCTCCTTTGGAACCGAGAACCTGATCGTGGCTGTGCCCATCTATGGGATCGATGGACGCGTGATTCGCGGCATACTCGCACTGCGCTCGAATGCCAGTTCCATCAGGAATGTGATGGAAAACACGCCAGGGTTCGAAAATGCGGAAACGTATCTGGTGGATAAAAACTACCAGGCCGTTACCAAGACACGTACTCCCACGATCAAGGTTAGTACACAAGCATCCCTTGAAGCCATTTTGAATAATATCAGCGATGGGCAAGACCTATATAACAATTATGCTGGCGAGCCTGTTCTCGGTCACTACAAATGGTTCGATGAAATGCAGGTGGCGATCATCGCAGAAGTGCCTCTTAGTTTTGTAGTTACTAGCTCCATACGTTCATTAGTGGGCAGCGCCATCCTTGCAATTTTTGTGATTTCCATTGCAATCGCAGCTGTGGCAATCTCAGCGCGGTCAATCGTACAGCCGATCACGTCTCTGGCCCAGATCACAGAAAACTTTGCTGCAGGAAAACTCTCAGCCCGCGCCTCCGTTGACCGTAGAGATGAGATCGGAGCGCTTGCACGTTCGTACAATTTTATGGCATCTGAATTTCAGAGCGTGATCGGCGAACTGGAACAGCGTGTTATCGATCGAACCAGGGACCTTGAGGGACAGACTCACCGTTTGCGTGTGACTGCAGAGATTTCACGTGATCTTGCATCTGCCCGCGTGTTAGGAGACCTTCTCGAACGGTCCGCGCACCTGATCCTGAACCGATTTGGTTTCGATCATGTTGCCATCTACTTGCTGGACGGCAACCGGGAATATGCCGTTCTTGCCGCATCTCCCACAGAAGCGGGCAGGCAACTGCTTGCCAACGATTATCAAATCCGTGTGGGTGAATTAAGCGTTGTTGGGCGCGTTTCGGCCACAGGCGAACCTCGCATTTCACGTGACACAAGTATAGACGCCGTATTTTTGCATAATCCATTACTGCCGAATACACGCTCTGAAATGGCGCTTCCGCTCAAGGCCGAGAACAGTGTCATTGGTGTATTGGATCTTCAAAGCAACACACCCAACACATTCAGCGAAGACGATCTATCCATCATGCAGATCCTTGCTGACCAGCTCGCTGCTGCCATCGAAAGAACACGCCTCTTGCAGGAAGTGGAACGCAGTCTCCAGGAGTTGGAAGCTGCTTACGGACAATACACGCGTGACAACTGGAGAAACGTGGCAGAAAACACCCTGAAGGGCAAGGTTGGCTATCGCTTTGACAATATCCGTGTGGAGAGCATCACGGAACTGCCTGAGATCGGGCTGGAGGCCCTGCAAAAAGGGACAACGGTCACCGTCAATGGAAATGAGCAGCAACGTGACAAGCAAAGTCATGTGGCAATACCCATCAAACTTCGCGGTCACCCTATTGGAGTGATCAGTTTGAAACTCAAGGAGGGGTATTCAGAAGATATTATCAGCACTGTTGAACAGGCCGGCGAACGTCTCGCGTCTGCTTTCGAAAGTGCACGCTTGTATGAAGAAGCCCGACTCCGTGCAGATCGCGAGCAATCCATCTCGCAGATTTCTGCCGCGATCAGTTCTTCGAATTCATATGAAGAAATCCTGCAGACCACAATTCGCGAGATCGGCTCGACACTTCGCGATACAGAAGTATCGATTCAGATTTTGAGCGAGTCGAAAGATGTCAAGTAACAGGGTAAGTGAGTAGTCACATGCTGAATACACTTCGAAGAGTCCTAGCACCGCCCATCTTCCCCGAGGATGAGAATAAGACACGGTCGGCCAATTACATCAATATCATAGTATTGGCCAGTATACCGATTATATTCCTCTTGATTGTTGCGCGCGTGTTGTTGGGAATTCGCCTTTTCGACCTTTCCAATCTGATCCTAATCATGATCATGGTTGTTTTCATCGCAGCCTGGGCATTGGTGAGATCCGGTTTCGTCCGCGTTGCAGGGTATATCAGCATTAGTCTGATCTGGGTTGCCAGCACCTTCCTGGCGTTTACCGGTAGTGGAATTCGAGGGACAGGTTTTGCCAGCTACTTTGTCATCTTGCTTCTGGCAGGATTGCTCGTAGGAGTTCGCGCTGCGATGGGAATCGCGGCCCTCTCCATCCTAAGTGGCATTGGGTTTGCCTACGCCGAGTCAATTGGAGTGATTCGATTCGTACCCGATCCCCCATTTCAAGTTGCAGTCGAGTATGCGGTTATCTTCATTATTTCTGCAGTTCTCGTCAGGCTGATCATCATCAGCCTCCGAAATGCACTCGCGACAACAATGGCTAACGCAAACAAACTCGAAGCAACGAACAGGGAGCTCACTGCACTGCAAGGCGACCTTGAGGTGCGCATACAGGAACGCACTGTTTCGCTGGAAAAACGCGCCTCGCAATTACAGACGGTTTCCAGCCTGGCGAGGACGATCGCATCCGTCCAGGATTTGAACGTGCTTCTGCCAAATATCGCAAATCTCGTCAGCGAGCAATTCGGCTTTTATCACACAGGTATTTTTCTGCTCAATGATGCCCACACCCATGCTGTGCTCAAGGCGGCCAGCAGTGACGGCGGCAGGCGCATGTTAGCTCGAGACCATCAATTACCACTCGACTCAGAAAGCATCGTGGGATACGTTACGTCGCGTGGCGAGCCTCGCATCGCTCTCGACGTTGGTGCAGATGCTGTTTATTTCAACAACCCTGACCTTCCAGATACTCGTTCCGAAATCGCACTGCCGCTCCGCGTGAGCGGAAAAGTGATCGGAGCGCTCGATGTTCAAAGCACGCAAACCAACGCATTCTCGGTCGAGGATGTGGAGGTACTCTCCACATTGGCAGATCAGGTCGCGGTTGCGATCGAGAATGCGCGTCTCTTTGGAGATGCACAAAAAGCGTTGGGCGAAGCACGAGTCACATTCGAGAGATATGTTCAACAGGAATGGGGCAACTTCGCCCAACAGGTCAGGCACACCGGATATGTGTTTGACGGTAAACAAATCACAGTCCTGGATACTTCATCGAAGCGGGAACCGCCTCGGGCGATCCAGACCGGGAGTCTTGTCCTGGATAAGGGCAAAACATCGGCCACCGTCTCTGTCCCGATCAAGCTGCGCGGACAGACCATTGGCGTTCTGGATGTGAGGTCGAAGCGAGGAGCACGAGAATGGTCTCGCGAGGAGATCATGCTCCTTGAAGCCGCGGCAGAACGGGCTGCACTAGCACTTGAGAACGCTCGCCTGCTCGAGGGCGCTCAACGCCGCGCGGCACGGGAACGGACCATTGGTGAGATATCGGCCCGCATCGGAAGTGCCAGCGATTTCAATTCGATCCTGCGTGCAACGGTCGAGGAGATGGGACGCCGCATTGGTGCAGCAGAAGTAGTATTCGAACTCGAATCGGCCACCGGCCAGGGTGGCGGAGAAAGCTAATGATTGTGCAGCGACCAGGAGACGGAGCAATATGAAGCGCCCCAGGAGTTTTTCTTTCCCAATATTTAGCCGCCTCTCATTTTCCCAGAAGTTTACGGTGATCACACTGGTTTTCCTCATCCCAGTGATTGCGTTCGCGCCGCTGATTTCCGATCAGCTCACGAATATCGATAAATATGGTGTCAGTGAATTATCGGGCACGATCTATCTCCGATCATTATGGAATGTGTCTGAGAACGTGCGCGAATATGTAACCACTGCTCGCAAGTACTCTGATCAGAAAATACAGCTCGCAGAATTACTGTCGGTCCAATCCAAAGTGGATGCCAGCATCAACGATTTCGACAAGGTGCACAATCAGCACAGCAGTTCACTACATCTTGCAAACAATTCAGATGTTATTCAAAAACAATGGTCGGCCATCAAAGCATCTATTCAGAGTGCAAACCAGGAATCATTCGAGTCAAATCAATCTGCACTTTTTGACAGTATTGCTACATTCACAGCCCAGGTTGGAGATTCATCGTACCTGATCCTCGATCCAAGCCTTGACACGTATTACATGATGGATACGGTCTTGATCAAGTTGCCTGAAAACCAGCGGCTTACATTTCAAGCATATCAGCTTGCCGAACAGTCGATACAACGTGGGTCTTTTTCCGCTGAAGACAAGACGTTATTGATCAGTCTCATAGGGCGTTTGGAAGCAAACATCGCAGCCATGAACCGAAATATTGGCACCGCCATCCAAAACGACCAGACAGGGACGATGAAAAAAATCATCTCATCACCGCTGGATGACTACCAACAGAAACTACTGACTTTCACAAAGTTGCTCGGCAATACGCTCAACAATCCCACCGGAGTGGAGCCTGCAAGTGTCGATGATGTACTAAAGGAGATCGAAGCAGCTTACAAAGGTGTACATGCGTCAGATTCCAGGCTGTATGATGCTGCATCTGCTTCGCTTGAGCTGGGGATTCAATACCGTATTGATGCTCTCAGACAGAGACTGTACTGGATGTCCATCATTGCTTCCATTAGTATTTTGATCGCATTTCTAATCGGTCGCTCCATGATGAGATCCATTAGTACGCCTCTGGCAGATTTGATAAGCGCAACAAAATTACTATCGACAGGCAATATGTCCAGCCGCGTTTCGGTGGAAGACCCCGGTGAGATCGGTCAGGTTGGAATTGCCTTCAATCAAATGGCTGAGGAGCTGGAAAGGGATAAAACCGCTTTGGTTGCCCGTTCGGCAGAATTAGCCGCGGCACGAAACCAAAGTGAAAAAAGAGCCCGGGATCTGCAGATCATTAGCGAAATCTCGCGCATCATTTCAAGCGAGCAAAGGCTGGATGTGCTTCTGCCTCTCATTGCCAAAGTGGTGAGCGACAAGCTCAAGTTCTATCATGTCGGCTTTTTCCTTCTGGATGCCAGCCGTGAATTTGCAATCCTCGAGGCGACCAACAGCGAAGGCGGACAGGAAATGCTCGTACAGGACTATCGGTTGAAAATTGGAGGGGCCGGAATCGTCAGCGCGGCAGCTTCCACAGGTAAACCACAAATCGCGTTGGACGTGGAAAACAGCAGAATCTTCCAGCAGAATCCCTTCCTGCCAAACACACGATCTGAGGTGGCGCTTCCCATCCGCTTGAGCGGAGACATCATAGGAGTATTGGATATACAGAGCCTGCAAGAAAATGCATTTGGTCTGGATGATCTGGAGGTATTCGAAGTGTTGGCCAGCCAGGTGGGTGTTGCCATTCAGAATGCACGTCTGTATGAGCAGAACGTTCAATCCCTAAAAGACATCGAAGATGCATATCGCCGGCTTTCGGATAATACATGGAGCAAGCTCTTGCAACAAGTGGATACAAAGGCATATGTCTATGATGGCGTAAGCAGTCGTCCGTTGACAGAGATACAGGACAGTCAAAAACCCACGACACTATCCATTCCGGTAACGATCCGTGGAAAAGTGATAGGCAACCTTCGTCTCAATCCACTCGATCCAAACCGCACATGGACAGAAGACGAAACGGTCATTGCCAATGCCACAGCAGAACGCGCTGCTCTGGCTCTGGAAAGTGCCCGACTCCTTGAAGATGCACAAAAGCGTGCCTCACGTGAGTCATTTCTGTCAGATATGGCTTCCAAATTGAGCACATCCTTCCAATTGGATTCGATCCTGCGCGACACCGTGGAGGAATTGGGACAAACCCTTTCGGGCTCAACAGTCTCCTTCCAACTGATAAACCCATCCGCCCCACCCATTGAGAAGTCAAACGGGCAGTCAAGGAAAGTGGAGTAAGGCATGCAAAACGAAATGAACGAGATTTCGCAAGCAACCGGGAAACATACAAATGGATTGCGGCGACTCTGGCAAACCCTTGTCCAACCACACCCGTCCATCGAGGAGGTTGGAGAGCGACGCTTTGCCCAACTGGCCATTTCACTGATCCTTGTCATTGCACTGTTCAATGTTCTGGGTTTCACACTCAGCTCGATCCGAAATGGTTTTGCCGAAGCCTTTGGCGGCTTTGGCTCCTCATTAATTGGGTTGCCCATCGCCTATGGATTTGCAAAAAGCAGTAACTACCGTATAGGTGCATTCTTGTTTTCCTTTTTCTTTGCATCCGGGGCATATGTGGACATCATACGACAGAAAGGTGCAGCGGATATTGCCGGAGATGTATTTGTATTCGTGCCATTGAGTTTGATCATCGCCAGCACCTTCCTCTCCTTCTGGCCCACCTTCTTACTAATGGGATTGAACATTGGAGCGCTCGTTGCACTTCCCTATTTTGGTATCGAGCTGCCTCCAAACATTGGAGGATTGGCAGGTGTTATCACTGTGACTGGTCTCGTTCTCATTTTGCTCGGCAACTTTAGGAACAGAACAGAAAACCTGCGTCTCGCAGATATCCAAAATGTCAACCGGCAACTGGAAGCTCTGACGGAGACTCTGGAACAGCGCGTCAACGAACGAACTGCAGAGTTGGAATGGGCAAACCAACAAACATCCCATCGCGCTGGGCAGTTGCAAGCCATCACAGAACTGTCCGAATCGATTGCCCAATTGCAGGATCTGAATGAGTTATTCCCGGCAACCACTCGATTAATCAGTGAACGCTTCGGCTTTTATCATGTGGGTATCTTCCTGATCGATGAAGCCCGCGAATTTGCCATCCTTCAGGCAGCCAACAGCGAGGGCGGACAACGGATGCTGGTACGCGGGCATCGCCTGCGCTTGGGAACCGGCGTGGTGGGCTTTTGTGCTCAGAACGGCCGCCCACGCATCGCTCTGGACGTTGGGACAGATGCGGTTTTCTTTGACAACCCCGACCTCCCGGAAACCCGTTCCGAAGTGGCGCTTCCGTTGAAAACACGAGGCACAACGATCGGCGTTTTGGATGTACAAAGCAGGCAGGCAGGAGCTTTTTCAGAAGAAGACTTGCAAGTGCTCACTACATTGGCCAACCAAGTATCGATCGCCCTGGAAAACACACGTCTATTGACTGAGACACGCGCTGCTCTAATACAGGTCCAGGAAGTGTATAACGAATTCACACGTGCCGAATGGAGTCGCACAGTCTCCAAAGCCGAACAGCCAGGCTTCCGCTATCACATTGGGCGCATCGAAATGCTCGAAAATCCACTCGATCTTCCCGAAGTGGTATCGGCGGTGCAGAGTGGGCAGGTGGAACCGAGTTTGAGCGGCGGGTCGGCAGAGAAGCGCACACAGGTGGCGGTCCCTGTCAAGATACGCGGTGAAGTGATCGGTGTCATCCATGTCGAATCCAATGATTCTTCCAGGGTATGGAAAAATGATGAGATCACGCTCGTCGAGGCAGTTGCAGAGCGTGCGGCACTGGCCATGGAAAACGCGCGTCTTTTCCAGGATGCTCGTCGCCGCGCTGCGAAAGAGCAGGCCATTTCACAGGCAAGCTCCCGCATCAGTACGGCGATCAACATCGAGAACATTTTGCATACCACCGCCGAGGAATTGGAACGCGTCCTGGGAGGTTCTGAAGTGCTGATTCGGTTCCAGACGAAGGAGCAATCGTGATCACACATCGCCCCTCCATTTCCTTTGATCAGCACTATGTGCGTAATGCCCGGTGGATCGGACCACTCAGCAGTGTAGCTTTTGCCATTGTCATTGCATACATGTTCCTCAATGGTGCCAGCAGTCAAATCTGGGTGGCTGTTATCGCTTTCATTGCCTCCTTGCTGGCCAGTTGGCTGATATACAGTGGGCAACAAATTCGAGGCATTTCATTGCTTCTGACAACCATTGCCTTGTATTTTGCCGTGGGACCGATCTGGGTAGCTGGTGGAAGCCTGGTTGACGCCACTCTTGCCATATCTGCACTTGGCTCCATCGGGTTACTAACCCTGCCACGTGGTTTCTTTGGCCGCATCTTGATGTGGGACTTTATTACTGCGATCATCTCCGTATTGGTGGATGTATTCGGTCCCTCCGGGCGGCCGTCCATTACTTTTGGCGTCGGGACGGTTGTTTCCATTGCATTCTTCGTAGTATTCATCGTCCTGTTGATTCGAGAGTTTCCGTCCCTTAATATCCGTACAAAGATCGTTTTGGGCATTCTGGCAACCGGCGGCGCAGCTCTCGGCGCTTTTTCGGCCATTGCCTTGGCACAAACAGTGCTCATTGCCAATTCCCTGTCAACTCGCCTCGAGGACAGCGTACAAGCGCTTGCGGAGGAACAACTTGAGGGTACAGTTGGCGCGCAGGCAGAGCTTGCAGACCAATCCTTTAGAGATGTATCGACTTCTGTACAAAGCCTTGCAGAAAACTGGGTTGCGCTTCAAGCAAGGAAACAGTTATTAAGCGAAGGCAATTACTGGGACGCGTCCAAAGGGCTTTTCCAATACGACAATGGAAACTACGGCAATCTACTGACGGAAGTATCGTCAGTATATGTTCCACCCAGTGTTGAATTGAACGAGGCGCTCATTGTAGACATGAACACGTCTGCTTATTTGGATTTTTACGCCCCAACCGTCATGGATAAATTCCCATCGCTGTTGGCCATGTACGCGATCGATACTCATGGCATTGTTCGTTATTATCCCAACATCAGTCTCGCGCAGGTTCTTCCTAACGGCTTTGATGCAACACAGCGTCCGTATTATGTGATCTCCTCGCCACTATACAACCCCAAGCGGCTTCCGCGTTGGACAATCCCCTATATTGATGCAACCGGAGGCGGGCTCGTAGTGACCGTTGCCGCGCCGGTTTACACGAGCAATAAATTCAACGGCATCGTTGCAGCCGACATGCAATTATTCTCCATCACGCAGCAGGTTGAAGATCTGAGAATCGGTGAGACAGGGTACGCTTTTATGATCGATGATGCGGGACGCATCCTTTCCATGCCACCTGCCGGGTATCAGTTGTTTGGCGTCGCCCCGCAGACCAGCCCCGACGAGTTTTTCAAGGAAAGCATTCTAGGATTGGGGTCCCCGGAATTGAGGGCCGCCACATCACGCATGGCAGCTGGCGGTCGTGGACTTCTTACAGTAAATGAAAATGATACGGATTACTATGTTTCATTTGCCCCCATTCCAACAAATGGATACAGTCTCGCTGTTGTCGTGCCTGTTCAGGAATTACAGGGTGCCATTATCAATGCACGGAATGCCACACAGGCACAATTTCAAACAGGCATTCGAACAGCAGTGATCGTTCTGCTCGCTCTGCTTGCAATCGCCATCTTCATCAGCCTTGTCATCGGACAGGTCATTTCGGCGCCAATCGCGCGTCTGACGAATGTATCCAACGAGATTGTCGAAGGCAACTTGACGGCCCAGGCAACCATCACATCACACGATGAAATCGGTGCACTTGCAGACGCTTTCAATACTATGACATCCCGCCTGAGGGAGACATTGCAAGGACTGGAACTGCGCGTCGAAGAACGTGCTCGCGAACTGAGGATCGCCAATGAAAAGAACGAACGCCGCGCAAGACAATTCGAGGCGATTTCGCGAGTTGCGTCCACGATCAGTTCCACTCGTGATCTCAACACCCTCCTTGCTCAGGTGACCACTGCCATAAGTGAACGGTTCGGCTTTTACCATGTCGGCATCTTTCTGCTCGACCCGCGCAGAGAATACGCGGTTCTGGCAGCTGCGAACAGCGAGGGCGGGAAAAGAATGCTGGCCCGCCAGCATCGTCTTCGCGTGGGTGAAACCGGCATTGTTGGATTTGTCACCAGCACTGGAAAACCACGTCTCGCCCTCGACACGATGGAGGATGCCGTTTACTTCAACAACCCCGATCTGCCAGACACACATTCAGAGATTGCCCTGCCTCTGATCGTGGAAGAGGAAATCATCGGTGCCCTGGACGTTCAAAGTACACAGGCCAATGCCTTTGATCAGGAGGATGTCAATATCCTCATCGCGCTGGCCGACCAGGTCGCGATCGCCATTCAAAACTCGCGTCAGTTCGATGCAACCCGCAAGGCACTTGCTGAAGCAGATGCCCTATCACGGCAGTTCGTGCAGACCGGTTGGAGACAATTTACCAAGACTCAGAATCTGGTCGGGGTTCACCACACAGGGGCAAAAGTAACACTTCTGCACACCAACAATGGCGACGATAAAGACAGTGGACTCCCGAAACAGGACCTTGAACGAACGAGGAATCAGAAGGGTGCTTTCCTATCCCTGCCTGTGAAATTACGCGGTGAGGTCATCGGTTCTGTGGATGTACGCTCGCCCGACAACCAGCAATGGGATCAAGACGACCTGGATGTGGTTACAGCGATCATAGAGCGCGCTGCCATTGCCATGGAAAATGCCCGCCTGCTTGCAGAAAGCCAGAAGCGTGCCGCAAAGGAGCGCACCATCGGCGAGATCTCTGCAAGGATCACGGCACAAAGTGATATTGATGAATTGCTCAAAACGGCAGCATATGAGTTGAATCGCACGTTGCCCGGCGCAGAAATTGCCATCCAATTCAACAACAATGAGGAGGCGGAATGATCAGGAAACTGTTTACACCGCCACACTTTGAAAACGATGAGGATAATTTCCGCGCGAGATTTATAAATGGCATCGCGTGGACACTGCTTGTATTACTTGGTTTATCGATAATTCCGCAGCTACTCCAAAAAACACCTGATTACACGATCATCGTGCTTCCCAGCTTGATGGGTGTCATGGCCCTTTCACTGTTCTTTATGCACAGGAAAAACCTAACCTTGAGCGGCATCCTACTTGTAGCTCTGACGTGGTTGGGAATCACATTCCAGGCATTCACAGCGGAAGGTGTAAGGGACGTTGTTGTTGTCGCATATATCACGGTTGGATTCCTGGCAAGTCTGATAATCAGCTGGCGCTCAGGTGGCTTGATCATATTGGCGAGTGTCGCCGCGTTGCAAGGGCTTTCATACATGCAGCTAAATGGGTATATCAACCCATTGTCTCAACCTCCTGGAGACTATGCGCGCGACCTTACAATTATCTTTATTGTCACCGCTGCACTAATCTATTTCAGCACCACCAGTCTGCGGGATGCCGTTCGCCGTGCCAATACCAGCGAGGAGGGTTTGCGCACATCCAACAAGGAATTGCAGGAACTCAACCAAAATCTCGAGGAACGTGTTGCCGTGCGTACTACTGAGCTCGAACTGGCCAACCAGCATAACGAGAAACGCGCCCGGCAGTTCGAGGCCATCGCACAGGTGGCACGCGCCACCGCTGCATCGATGGAAATGCAGGAGCTACTTCCAAGGCTGGCGGAAGTGATCAGCCAGCAATTCGGTTTTTATCATGCCGGCATCTTCCTGCTCGATGAGAACCGTGAATATGCTGTCCTGAGGGCTGCCAACAGCGAAGGCGGAAAACGGATGTTGCAACGCGGACACCGCCTCGCTTTTGGACAGACCGGTATCGTCGGTTTCGTCGCAGCCACCGGGACACCACGTATCGCCCTGGATGTGGGTTCTGACGCGGTTTACTTTGACAACCCTGACCTGCCGGGAACGCGCTCTGAGATGGCGCTTCCTCTCCGCTCGGGTCATGAGATCATCGGCGTGTTGGATGTGCAAAGCAGGGAGCCCAACGCATTCCAACAAGAAGATATCGAGGTGCTGTCGACTCTGGCAGACCAGGTAACGATCGCCATTCAAAACGCACGTTCCTATGAGACCACCCAGCGACTTCTCAAAGAGGCGCAGAAGACATCCAGCAGCTACCTGCAGGAATCATGGAAAGTGCTTCAGTCAAGAGAAACCCACACGGGATATTTGATGCAGGGCAGCACACTCAAACACCTGAGCCATCCCGTTTCATCGCCACAGATCAGCAAGGCAATCGCCAGCAAACAAACTATTGCCGAAGCAGGCGACCGGCCGATCGTAGCCATACCGATCCGCCTGAGAGATGATGTAATCGGTGTGATGAACATCCGCCTTTCTGAGGGGCACGAATTCGACCCAGATGAAGTGGACATCGCCGAAGCTGTGGCAGAGCGTTTATCGCTTGCGATCGAAACAGCACTGCTGCTGAAGACCACCCAGAAACGCGCAGAGATTGAACGTATAACATCCGAGATCTCTGGCAAGATCAGTTCATCGACCCAGTTCGAATCGATCCTGCGCACCGCTGCTGAAGAATTAAGCCGCGCACTTGGTGGTTCTGAAGTGATCGTCCAATTACAATCGTCCGATTCATCTGCGCAGGCGAATGAATCTTCAATGGTATAGGAAATAGAGTTAACCATGCTAAAGGATCGTTATTCAGGACTGTCAAGAATAGAGAGACGCATCTTCTGGATCGTATTGACCCTAGCGCTTGTCACGGGAGCTTTTGCGATCACATTGCTCGATACATTTCTGGGCGCCCCCAACCTGCAGACCAGGCTGGCAAACGCCGTCCCGTTTGTTCTTTCCATTTTCTCTCTCGTGAGTGCAGGACTGATCTTATTCGGTAAAAATGAACAAGCTTCATGGGTTTTGGTTGCGGGCGCGTTCATTACCCTTGTCACCGCAGTCACACAGGCAGAAGGATATGGTTTCCCGGCAGCGTTCGTGCTACTCGCCATCACGCTATTCGTTCCGCTCCAACTACTGACAGGACGGAAAGCACTTACTGCCCTGGTGATTGGAATTATCGGCACCATCACCATCATCCTGCTAGATACCTTCTGGATCCTCCCGCGAGTGGCAGCTGTTACCCAGGATGTAAACGGAGCACGCGTTGCGTCGGTCATCCTCGGCTTGATCATTTTTGTGGCAGTCGCCCTTCAGTTTCGCGATTTTTCCATCCGTTCCAAACTCCTGCTCCTGGCTGTAGGAACGGGGTTGATCTCTATTGTTCTCGTCGCCAGTTCAATCTCCTACTTCACCCAACAGGCGCTGCGAACCAACGTCAAAAATTCGTTGATATCGGCAGCAGCGCATTCAGTGGAGCAGATCGATACGTTCATCAACACCAGCACTTATCAGATCACAGCCGATGCACAGATCCCGGATGTGATCGCCTATTTGAAAGCATCGCCCAAGGAACAGGAACCACTGAGAGAGGAAGTAGTCGCTCTTTTGAATTCCCTTTCACAAAGCGACCCCATCAACATCAGTTCATATGCCATCCTCGATAAAAACGGCATCGACATAGTGGACACCTTCAAGCAAGACATCGGTATCGACAAATCAGATCGCGACTACTTTATCATCCCGATGACAAAAGGGCAGATCTATATATCGCCGGTTCGTTATTCGCCTACCTCGGATGAGAACGCCTTTTACATTGGCACACCAGTATTTGACGAAAACGGGAATATCATTGGCGTGCTACGGATTCGGTATCGTTCATCGATTCTGCAACAAGTTTTGAAGAGCAATAATGAATTCGCCGGAGAAAAATCCTACGGTCTGCTAGTCGATGAATACGGGGTCGTGCTGGCGAACGGCGTCAACCCAGATTGGATCTCGCGGACGCTCTCTTTGCTCGAACCCAACACCTATGCTCAATTGCAGACGGAAAACCGCCTGCCGAACATGCCAATTGAAGAGCTGTCACTCAACTTGACAACATTCTCTGACAATCTGCAACAAGACGCACTCGCAGATGGAGCGTTCTTCCCCAGCTCAGAAACAGCCTGGGGAATACCTGTTGAGGTCGGTGTGGCAAATTCGACCGTCATGCCATGGAAAGTCGCTTATGTCCAGCCGCAATCCATCACACGCCAGGTAATCAATCAGCAGAAACAGATCGTTGTTCTTGCTGGCCTTCTTACAGGTTTTCTGGTGGCCATCGCCGGTTTTGTGGTGGCGAATACAATTACACGCCCCATTCTGGGACTCGCGTCCACTGCTGAGCAGATTGCATCTGGAGATATCTCTGCCCGCGCAAGTGTAAATACGAACGATGAGATCAAGACATTGGCCACTTCATTCAATCTGATGACAGATCGGATCAAGGAAACATTAGGCAGTCTTGAAAGACGCGTAGCAGAACGCACTGCCGACCTTGAAACAGCCCGCTTGCTCAGCGAGCGTCGCGCAGAGGAACTTCAATCCATCAGCGAGATCTCGCGCATCATTTCCAGCGAACAAAGACTGGATACTCTTCTATCTCTTATTACCCGTCTCGTAAGTGAAAAGTTCGATTTCTACCACACCGGCATCTTTCTTATTGAGGAGACCCGTCAGTTTGCCGTTCTGCAGGCTGCCAACAGCGAAGGCGGACAACGAATGCTGGCACGCGGGCATCGCCTGGAAGTGGGACATACGGGACTCGTCGGGAACGTGGCACAAACTGGCATCTCTCGCATCGCTCTCGACGTTGGGTCGGATGCCGTTTACTTTGATAACCCTGACCTGCCAAAGACCCGCTCTGAAATGGCCTTGCCGCTCAACCTGCGCGGTGCCACCATTGGCGTGCTGGATGTCCAAAGCACAAAACCAGGCGCTTTCACAGAAAATGATGCCAAAACACTCAGTATTCTGGCAGACCAGATTGCCATTGCCATCGACAATGCCCGTCTCTTCGGGCAGAACCGGCAGGCACTCGATGAAGTTCAATCCTTGTATAACCAGTACTTGCGCCAGGAATGGAGCACCTTTGGGAGACAGGGAACACAAATCGGTTACTTCCAGTCGCTCGTTGGTGGGCGTCCACTAAGCAAGCCGGTTGACTCAGAAGAAATCCAGGCAGCTTTACAAAAAGGAACCGTAGTGGTGGTGGATGGCAAAGATGAAAAGGCAATGCCTACCATAGCCGTGCCCGTGCGACTGCGCGGACAAACCATCGGTGTGCTCAACATCAAGGCACCAACAAAACACCGCCGCTGGACCCAGGATGAGGTCAATCTTGCCCAGGCGGTTTCGGACCGTCTCGCGCTCGCGCTTGACAACGCCCGCCTACTGTTCGAGTCCCAGCGTCAGACCGCCAAGGAGCAGAAGATCGGTGAAGTGACCGCCAAGATCGGTGCATCCATTAATATGCAGAACGTATTGCAGACGGCTGTGGAAGAATTGGGACGGGCACTACCCGGCTCGGAGGTAGTGATCCAGTTCACTTCCTCTTCACAGGAGAGCTAAAACATGGAAAATACGAACCCCTCCCCAACGCCCAAGTCGCGAACTCTGAGCCTCCGCGCCAAACTGGTACTTGGCTTTACTGTACTTTCAGCCATTGTTTCGGCATTGACAGCCCGCGGCATTTACACCAACTTGCAGGATCAGGTAGCCGCTGAACTTCGAAGTGAAATTCTCGAGCAATCCGTTCTGGTTTTCATGGTGGCACTCGGTTTGGGAATCTTCTTTGGATTGGTGGCCGGAAATATGTTAACGGAACCGATCATCAGGTTGATGAAAGGCGCATCAGATTTTACATCCGGACACCTGGATCAAAACGTAGAGATCACCACAAACGATGAGATCGGAGACCTGACGAGAACCTTCAATGAGATGGCCGGTGAGATCAAGGGAATGATCAACAACCTGGAGCAACGTGTTGCAGAACGCACAAAGGACCTGGAAAACCGCACCCAGGATCTTGAAATTGCCAACAAAAAGGTCCAGACACGTGCCTCGCAGTTCGAAGCCATTGCGCAGGTGACCCAGTCCATCACATCGATCCGTGATCTTCAGGAACTACTGCCTCACATTGCTACAGTGATCAGCGATAAGTTCGGTTTCTATCACGTGGGTGTGTTCATGCTGGATGAAGCCGGTGATTACGCAATCTTGAGCGCCACGAACAGCAGTGGTGGACAAAAGATGATGGCCCGGCGGCATCGCCTGCGCGTGGGCGAACAAGGTATTGTCGGTTATGTCACCGCCACGGGTAATCCGCGCATTGCAATGGATGTCGGTAAAGATGCAACCTTCTTTGATAACCCGGAACTTCCAGAAACGCACTCTGAAATGGCGCTGCCTTTGACGAGTGGCAATCGCATTATCGGCGCTCTCGATGTCCAAAGCACAGAACGTGGCGCATTCACCGATGACGATGTCCAGATGCTTGGGCTGCTTGCCAATCAGGTGAGCCTGGCGATTGAAAACGCCCGCCTGTTCGATGAGACCCGCCGCGCACTGGCAGAGGCGGAAGCCGTCAGCCGCCAATCGACGCGTGAAGCATGGAACAAGTTGCCGACAGAACAGAAACTGGTTGGCTATCGGTACGCGTCCACGGGCTCGGCTCCACTCGACAATCCATTGGAATTAACGGGATCAGGCACAGACACGAGCCAAGTCAAACAAACGGAAACAAACCAGATCATTGTCCCGATCGAACTGCGCGGCGAAACGATCGGAACACTGGTTGTCCAATCTCCGGCCAATGCAACGGTAAATCAAGATCAAATAGATCTTATCAAGGCCGTGGCAGAGCGCGTTGCGATCTCTGCAGAGAATGCCCGCCTGTTCGATGAAACAACCCGCCGCGCAGAACGTGAACGGCTGGTCTCTGATATTACAGGCAAGATCCGAAGCGTGAATGACCCCCAGTCCATGATCCAGACCGCGATGGAAGAATTGCGCAAGGCGTTGGGCGCAAATCGCGTGGAGATCGTTCCACAATCTGTGAAAGGCGCCAAATAGGCGCGCCAAGGAGTATATATGGGATTCGTAATTGCAATGTCGAACGAAAAAGGTGGTGTGGCTAAGACCACATCCACGCTTTCCTTGGGCGCATCCCTGGCCGAACTGAATCACAGGGTGCTGTTGGTCGATCTTGATCCGCAATCGAATCTGAGCCTCGCTCTTGGACTCGAGACTGGTGAAGCGGAGGTCACATCAGCAAATGTTCTTGTGGAAAATGCCGCCCTACGAACCGCAATTCGCAAAACAGATGTCAACAATCTGGATCTTGTCCCTTCGCACGCCCGTATCGAAAGCGCTGAACAATTCCTGCCCATGCGCAGCCAATATCTTTCCACGCTTCACAACGCCCTGGAGACGGTCATCGACAAGTACGACTATATCCTGCTTGATTGTCCGCCTGCGCTCGGTGCGATCACATTGAATGCCCTTTCTGCCGCCAATCTGCTCATTATTCCCACCCAGGCGGAATATTTCTCTGCCTATGCTTTGCGCAACATGATGGGATCGATCCGCCGCGTGCGGCAGGAGACCAATCCCAAGCTGGCGTATCGCATTCTTGTCACCTTGTTAGATCGCCGCAATCGTACACACCGCAACATCTTTGAACAATTACAGACCACGTTCGGGCAGGGTGTCTTTACAACCGTCATCGAAGTGGATACAAAACTCCGTGAAAGTCCAATCGCAGGCGTGCCCATTACCCAGTACAGACCGTCGAGTCGCGGTTCGCAACAGTATCGAGTTCTTGCCCAGGAGCTGATCGAATATGCCAAAGAAGAAGCCAATCGCCAAGCGGCTTAAGACGTTATTTCAAGATATAACGCCTGAGTCACCTGCGGAGCCCACGCCGCCTGTAAAGAAGGAGCGTGAGGCGGCTCCTGTTAAGCGCGCGCCGGTCGAAAAACCTGCCAAGACACCTGTGGACACGGTAACACGGTCCAGCCGGGTTTTGCAGACCGTAGACGCGACCCCGGTGCTGGATTCATCGAAAATGTCCCTTGCATTCCAGGCAGGGCAGAATACATGGGCAACCCTGGAGGTCATGGATGAAAATGGGCGCAATTGGAGTCAGGACGATCAATTACTTGTCAAACAGGTAACCGATCAACTCTCGCTGGCGCTGGAAAATGCGCGTTTGTTCCAGGAAACTCAAACCCGCGCCGACGAGACGGCCCGACTCAACCAGCTTGTTACGCGGGTCTCTGAGACGCTCGACAAGGAAAAAAATCTGCAGATCATCGCGGATGAAATTGCAGATCTTACGAACGCACTTCATGTCGGCATTGCATTAATTAATAAGGAAAAAAATGTACTCGTCTTGACGGCAGATGCGCCTCTCATTGCCGGGACAAATGATCGTGGGATCGAGATCCCCATCGTTGGCAACCCAACAGCAGAACCGATCATCACCAGTCGTGAGCCGTTGTTTATTAATGACACAGATCATCATCCGGCAACTGTAAAAATCCGGACCATTCTAAAGGAACGCGGCACCCAGAGCCTGTTCATCTGGCCGATCATCTCCGGCAAGGATGTGATCGGTACGCTTGGGATTGACTTTGCAGACCCCGATTATCAACTGCCCGAGAACCAAAAGAATTTCATCAATACAATCCTCTTTCAGATCAGCACCCTGATCCAGAACGCGAACCTGTTCCAGGAAACACAAAAATCTGAAGCAGAACTGCGGGCCCTGTTCGCGTCGATGAACGATGTCATTATCGTCTACGACAAAGACGGTAAATATGTTCGTATCGCTCCAACCAATCCATCGCTGCTGGTTCGCCCACCCGATGAGATGGTGGGACAATACATTAAGGATGTTCTTCCTCCTGAATTGCACGAACTCTTCCTGGGCACGATCCAAAATGCTTTGAAAAGTGACAGGGTTGTTGAAATTGAGTACCCGCTTAGCGTCAGCGGCAACAATTTATGGTTCGACGCCAATGTCTCCAAGCTGAACGACAATCAGGTATTCTGGGTGGCGCGCGATATTACTGACCGCAAGATCAATGAACTCTCCCAGATCGCCAGCACTCAAATCTCTGAAAGCGCTCTTTTGTCACGGACAATGGATGAACTCTTTACATCCATTCACGAAGCGCTGAAACCTATTCTGCCCTTCGACAACATTTATGTCGCTCAATATGATTCGAAGACCAACCTGATCACATTTCCATACCATGTGGATGAAATTGACGATGAATGGTCCCCGCGCAAACTCGGTAGAGGATTGACCAGTTACGTTATTCGAACCGGACGGACTCTGCGAACAACCCCGGAGATCTTCTCGGATCTGGAAGCTTCTGGAGAGATCGTTAACGATGGCGCACGCAGTGTGGATTGGCTTGGTGTTCCCCTCCGCACAAAACAGACCGTCACAGGCGTCATTGCCTTTCAAACATATGATACGCAAACGCGAATCACGGAAAAGCATAAAGACATCCTCTCTGCTCTGGCTCCACAGATCGCATCTGCGATCGAACGGTTTGCTGCCGAACGTGAAATCCAAAAGTTTAAACTGGGCATAGACCGTTCCGACAATGCTGTTTTCATTACTGATCTGGATGGTACGATACAGTATGCCAACCCTGCCTTCGAAAAAGTGTACGGCTACAGCCCAGAGGAAGCGGTTGGACAAACACCACGCATTCTAAAATCGGGATTGATCCCATCTGAACAGTACGAAAACTTTTGGAAAACACTGCTTTCAGGCGGAACCGTCTCAGGTGAACTCACAAATCGTCGCAAAGACGGACACACCATTCCGATCGCTGGAACGAACAGCCCCATCCTGGATGAGTCCGGAAAGATCATCGGTTTCCTGGCTGTACATCAGGATATTACCGAACGCAAGCTAAACGAGGAAATTCTCAAACGGCGTAACGATTATCTCGCCGCCTCTTCCGAAATCGGGCGTCTGGTTACATCCACCCTTGACCTTAACACGATCTTCACACGGACCGTCAGCCTGATCAGTGAACGATTCGGTTTCTACTTTGCCTCGATCTACATCATCGAAGAGACAGGCTTCAATGCCCGATTCCAGGAAGGGACAGGCAACGCCGGTGAAAAAATGAAGGCGCTGCGTCATTCCGTAGTTGTCGGTTCTTCCTCCATCGTCGGAAAGGTATCCGAAAGTGGAGAGGCGTTCCTGGCTAACGACACCGAGTTGGAATCGTTATATCAGCCAAATCCGCTACTGTTGGATACCCGCTCACAGGTGGCGATCCCGCTACGCATCGGTCCACGCATCGTCGGCGTCATCGACATTCAGTCTACGAGACCCTATGCCTTTAGCCAGGACGATATCTCCGTGCTGCAATCACTGGCAGACCAGGTGGCAGTCGCCATCGACAACGCCCGCTCGTATGAACTTTCGCAGCAATTGATCAAAGACCTGCGTGAAGTGGATCAGCTCAAGAGCCAGTTCCTGGCAAACATGAGTCATGAACTCCGCACGCCGCTTAATTCCATTATCGGTTTCTCGAGGGTTATCCTTAAAGGGATCGACGGCCCCGTCACTGACCTGCAACAGCAGGATCTGACTGCCATCTACAATTCCGGTCAACACCTACTAGGACTCATCAATGATATTCTTGATCTGGCTCGCATCGAAGCTGGCAAGATGGAACTTAACTTTGAAGAGGTCCACATCTCCGAGATGGTGACCAGCGTACTCTCCACGGCCAAAGGACTCGTCAAGGAAAAGCCGATCCATCTTATCCCGCGCATCCCATCCGACATGCCGACCGTTCGCGGCGATACAATGCGCGTCCGGCAGGTGCTGTTGAACTTGATCTCGAACGCATCCAAATTCACAGATGAAGGCTCGATCACGGTCGAAGCCTCCGTTCAAAAGGGACCGACCGGCCACATGGAAGCCTTGATCAACGTCATCGACACAGGTCCTGGAATTTCACTGGAAGACCAGGAAAAGTTGTTCAAGGCCTTCTCGCAAGTGGACGGTTCTGCCACACGCAAGAGCGGCGGCTCCGGCCTTGGGCTTTCCATCTGCGCGAACCTGGTTCAGTTGCACGGTGGACGCATCAGCGTTCATAGCGAAGTGGGCAAAGGTTCCACGTTCTGGTTCACCCTGCCACTATACAATCAACCAATAATGGAGATCCCGGCAGATAAGAAAGTCATTCTGGCCATTGATGACGATCCGCAGGTGATCGGACTCTATGAACGCTATCTCAACCCGCAGGGATACTTTGTTATCCCACTCACCGATCCATTGAAGGCGAAAGAGCGAATTCTGGAGATCAAACCCTTCGCCATTACGCTCGATGTTATGATGCCCAACAAGGATGGATGGTCGGTTCTTACAGATCTCAAGTCTGACTCTGAAACCCGGGATTATCCTGTGATCATCTGCTCCATTATGGAACAGGCAGATAAAGGCTTCAGTCTCGGCGCAACAGATTACCTCGTCAAACCCATTCTGGAGGAAGACCTGGTTCATGCGCTCGACCGCATCAACAAGGATGGCAGCATCCAGGAAGTGCTGGTCATTGACGATGATCCCAACGACCTGCGTCTGATGGAGAAGATACTTAATGAGAACGGGCGCTATAAACCCATCCTGGCAGAAGGTGGTCGCAAAGGCTGGGAGATCCTGAATACCAAGCCGCCACAGGCGATCATCCTGGATATCTTTATGCCCGATATGGATGGTTTTGCCATTCTTGAGAAATTGCGAGATGACCCAATCTTGCGCAATATTCCGGTGCTTGTTGTCAGCGGTGGTGGGTTGACCAATGAACAGCAGCAACAATTAAGTGACTTCGGACAGCGGCTTATCACAAAGGGTTCACTGAAAGAAGGCGAATTGATCGCGAGCATTGAAGAAGCGTTGAAACGGATTAATCCTTAATGTTGTGAAGCATAAATAAACAGGATAGGAAAAGTCTCATATTATGTCGTTTGTAATTAAATGTCTGGATTGCGGCCATGCCGCACCGTTCATGCCCAGTTCGATGCACTGCCCCAAATGCAACAGTCAGTGGCGCGCTGCCGAATATGATATGGAGGAAGTGGCAAAGACCTTCCCTTCACAGATCAAGGACCGTCCGTTCGATCTGTGGCGGTATCGCGAATTACTTCCGATCCGCAACCCTAATCCCACGTTACGGCTCGGCGAGGGCGGCACTCCGCTCATTCAAGCTGCAAATCTGGGGATGATGCTCGGGCTGCCCAACCTCTTCATCAAAGATGAGCGTCAGGGACCCACATCATCATTCAAAGACAGGCAGGCTGCTGTCACCATCGCTGCGCTCAAGGAGGGTGGCGTTACAGAGATGGTGGCTGCATCCACGGGCAATGTTGCCATCGCCCTTTCTGCATATGCAGCCCGGGCGGGGATCAAACTGTGGGCATTCGTCACCAGCCTTGTTCCCGGTGTCAAGATGCGTGAAATCGCGTTATATGGCAGCCAGGTGGTGAAGATCACTGGCTCGTATGACCAGGCCAAACAGGTTGCGGCCGAGTTCGCACGTCAACGCGGTCTATACCAGGATATGGGCGCACGTACGGTCACTGCTGTCGAAGCGATGAAAACCCTCGCCTTCGAAATCGCCGAACAACTCACCATGCATATCGGTCCCCCTCCCGGCTCCACAACTGAAAAGCCCAAATGGCGCACGCCCGATTGGTATATTCAGGCGGTAAGCGGAGGGATGGGCCCGTTGGGGGTCTATAAAGGCTTCACCGAACTGAAGTCGCTTGGCATCATTGATAATATACCCGCACTGGCGCCTATCCAGGCAGAGGGCTGCGCCCCGATGGTTCTAAGCTGGAAAAAAGGTCTCGAAAAAGCAGAGCCTGTCCTTTCTCCAAAGACACGCATCGAAACACTCGCCACCGGCGACCCCGGACGCACCTATGTAATGCTGCGCCAGCAAGTGGATGAGACCAAAGGCGTGTTCGAAAGTGTCAGCGATGAAGAAGCGTTTCGCGCCATGCATGTCCTCGCCAAGATGGAAGGCATTTCCGCAGAGCCAGCATCGGGTGCCGCCTTTGCAGGGCTGTTCAAACTGGTACGTGCCGGAATCATCAAACCCACAGATACGGTCGTAGTCAACTGCACTGGGCACACCCTGCCCGCCGAGCAATTCCTCTTCGGCGAAAACTGGACCCGCGATGTGGATTTGCGTGCCAAAGAAGAGCAGGCACCAACACCACAGGAAGGTTTGCTCTCTGCTCTCAACAACGTGACCCCCAATCGCTTCTCGCGGGTGCTGGTGGTGGATGACACATCTGAAGCACGCCGCCTCATCCGACGCATTCTCCAATCACAGGGTGATTTTGAGATCTTCGAAGCCACCAATGGACGTGAAGCGATCGAGATCGCCCACAAAGAACTACCCGACCTCATTATCCTAGATTTGATGATGCCCGAAGTAGATGGTTTTGCTGTACTCGATGATCTGCGCAGTAAGCCCGAGACTGCCAACATTCCGGTGATTGTGGCAACTGCCAAGGAATTGACCGTGGACGAAAAAGGCCGTCTGCAGGGACAGATCCAGTCATTGATGATGAAGGGTGATTTCTTGAACGATGAGTTCCTCGAAGAGGTCCGTTCACTGATCCGATAGTTGGCTTCCCAATCCTCAGGGGAGCAATGCCCCAAAGCCCAACGACGGGCATTGCGTGTGTCATGCAAGTGTCCGTCGTTTTTATTTGGAGAGGACATAGGTATAAAACATGCATAAAGGTCGAGCGACAGGGATCAATGCTGCGCTCATCTCCGCATTCTTTCTCGGTCTTGCTCCAGTCTTTGGCAAAGCAGCCATGGGAGCAGACAAGTTCTCACCCTATGCTGTTGTCGCGCTTCGAACCGGTCTCGCTGCCCTGTTGCTGTTATTGATCATGGTCGCCTTTAGGCGCCAATTCCTGTATATCTACCCGGCCGGGCTGATCGGTTGCGCACTGGCTGGTGCGGTCAACGGAATCGGTTCGGTCTTTTACTATGTAGGGTTAAGTAAACTCAATGCCAGCGTTGCCCAGATGTTGTATGCACTGTATCCGTTCTTTGTGGCCTTCTGGCTGCAATTGGATAAACAATCCCCGTCGAAACTGACCCTGTTCCGAATTGTCATCGCCGGCATATCGGCGTTTCTATTGACCAGAGCCGACACAGGGCATATCGACGTGACAGGCGTGATCTTCATGCTCATTGCCGCAGCATTATATGCCCTGCATTTGCCCATCAATCAACGCGTGCTCTTCGATATCCCTGCACCTACAGTGACTGTATATACCCTGATGGCAATGAGTGCGATCGTCATCCCCGCCTATTTCATCTTTGACCGGTCCTGGCCAACCGGAGCACCTCCCTGGGGTCCAGTACTCGGATTGACAGCAGTAACCTTCTTTTCAAGACTGATGCTGTTTCTTGGCGTTAAGCACATCGGCGGGATGCAAACCGCCCTGCTCGGGTTAGGTGAGCTGCTGGTGGCAATTGTGTTCAGTCACTTATGGCTGGGTGAAAGCCTGACCATCCTGCAATGGCTTGGCACAGCAGGACTTGGCATTAGTCTGCTGCTGGTAAAGTTTGAAAAGCCACCTTCACATCCACTGCACAAGCATGGGCTATTAAGCTGGATCCAGCCACCTGATTTCCCTGTGGATTTTTATAAGCGTTAAAAAAAAAGCAGTCTTGCACGATGAGACTGCTTTTTTGCATTCATCACAATTCCCTGTTACTTATCCCCTTCGTACACATATCCCGTGCCGCGTACGCTGACCACGCGGTCTGATAATGCAGGATAATCCTCCAGCTTATGACGCAAGCGACTGACCAGCGGACGTAAAATCTCGGGCGCTTCGCGTTGGGACGTATCGTATCCCTGCACAAGCAACACCAGTTCACGGTGGGAATAGACCCGCCCGGGGTTTTCGATCAACACACGCAACAAACGTCCTTCAGCGGGCGTGAGGTGAACAACCTTTTCTTTTTTGCGCACCTGACGGCGGGAGAGATCGATGTGCGTCCCGTCCTTCAATGTGAACTCGGCGATTCCATCATCCACATCATTAACGGCTGTATTGCCGCGCATCTTAAGGCGTGCTTCCCGGCGGCTCAGTCCCTTCTTGACGCTGTTGACCACTTGGGTGGGCGGGGCAGGCTTGAGCAGGTAATCATGGATGCGCAGCCTCAATGCCTGAATAGCTGATTCCGTGCTGCCAAACGCGGTCAATAAAATGACTTCGGTTTCAGGTGAAATTTGATTCACTACCTGCACCACTTCCAGACCATCCATGCCAGGCATGCGTAAATCCACGATCATCAGTTCAACCGGATGTGTGCGGACATACTCCACAGCAGACTGGCCATTTGGAACAGAATTGACCGTGTACCCTTCAAGGCGCAGGATATCCGTCAGCGATTGGCGTGCAACAGGTTCATCATCAACGACAAGAATATTCGACTTCATTGCATATCTCCCATCGGCAGGAATAATCGGAAACAGGCACCAGGTCCTTGCCCGTCCATTAGATCAAGTGTGCCACCATGTGCAGTGACGATATTGTAACTCACTGTCAGCCCCAAACCCGTACCCCCTTCTTTTGTACTAAAGAACGGCTCGAAGATATTCTCCCGCTTCTCCTCTGGGATACCGGGCCCATTATCATGAAAGATCATTTCAACACCGTTCTTGAGTGCCTTTGCACTGATGGTTAATTCACCACCTCCGGGCATGGCATCCAGTGAATTCAGGATCAGGTTGAAGAAAATCTGCTGGATCTGGCTGCTGACGGCATAGATCATAGGCAGGGAATCAGGCAGGTCTGTCTTGACGAGAATATGACGTTGACCCAGTTGTTGCGACGTAAGGCTCAACACATGTCCCAGCAGTTCCAGCAGGTCCACTTCCTCGATACGAGACGCACCGGGTCGGTAAAAGTCCAGCATTCTCTGCATGGTCTTCATCAGCCGGTCGAGTTCCTTTTTGGCGAGTTCGAAATATTCCTTACGCTTTTCGGCCGGCAGGTCCTCCCGCCCGGCAAGGTGCAGGCAGTTTTGCACCGACTGCAATGGATTATTAACCTCATGTGCGATGGAGGCCGTGAGGCGCCCCGCTGCGGCCATTTTCTCCACGCGCAATAATGCCTGCTGCGATTCTTCGACCTGTCTTACATAATTCCGCAGGTCTTCATAGAGGCGTGCATTCTCCATGGCCACCACAGCCTGTCGTGCGAGGACAAAGAATAGTTCCAGATCGGCACCGCGGAAGGGGGTCCCACTGGCGTCACGAGCAGCGAAGAGGACGCTATGCAGGTTTGAGCGTGCGATCGGAATCAGGATCGCTGACCCAAGCCCAAGCGTGGAAAGAAGCGTCTGCGCATGTGCGTCTCCCGGGCCGGTCGCGTTGGTCACAATCGGGTTTCCATCTGCATCTACGCCCCGTACAAGCTCCGCAGCGAAGCCCGGCTCATCCACCTGCAGGACCCGTCCACGCTGCGCGACGATCGAGACAGCATCCTTCTCCACTTGATAGTAGGCTACGTTTGAACAATGAAGGTGATCGCGTATTGCCGTAATGATGAGATCGAGCAGTTTGCTTCGATCAGTTTCTGAAAACAAGGTCTCGGTGACATTGAATAATGGGCGCAGCGCCTGCATGCGTGCAGTATCGCGTTTGCGTTGGTTGTCGGTCAACACCTGTCGCACAGAGGATAGAAGTTCATCGCTATTCTCGAATGGCTTGAGTAACAACCCGTCCACACCCTGGCGCAATGCACGGATCGCAGTCTCAACCGTGCCAAAGCCGGTCATGACCAGCACAGCAACATCAGGCTGAACCATCTGGGCCCGCGAGATCACATCGAAACCGTCCACATCAGGCATCCGGATATCGACAACAAGCAGATCGACTCGGTTCTGCTGGATGTGCTCGATTGCCACCCGTGGATCTGTGAATGCGACAACATCATACCCGGCGCGGCTAATAACACGTTTACACAACGCGGCGATGCCAGGTTCATCATCTACAACGAGGACTTTAATGGTTTCCATGGCTCCTGTTTTCTAGACCGGGATCCAAACTGTGAACTTTGCGCCCATGCCTGGCTGGCTCTCCACTTCGATCTGACCACCATGATCTGTAACGATCCCGTATGTGACAGAAAGCCCCAAGCCAGTGCCGCCGCTGTTCCCTCTGGTCGTATAAAAGGGTTCGAAGATGCGCGATTGATCGGAGGCGGGAATCCCAATCCCAGTATCCATGACGGACATGACCACCCAATCACGTCCATTGCGAGAAATGGATTCAGTCAGGATTCGCATCTCTCCACCGCCCGGCATCGCTTGCAAGGAATTATGCACTAAATTGAGCAACACTTGCTTCATCTGATTGGTGTCTACCACCGCCCACGGGAGGGTCTTTTCGAGATCGAGTTTCAGTTCCACGCCGTTGGTATGGATGAGATGGCGCGTCAATGCAACAACATCTTCGACCACCTCATTCAAGGATGCACGTGAACGTGCGCTCTCGCTTTGACGGGCAAAATCGAGCAGGCGCCGTACCACGTCACGCGCCCGCAAGGCCTCACGCCGTACCAATTCAAGGTCCTGGTACGTCTCGCTTTCCTTGGGAGTTGCTTCGAGCGCCAGTTCGGCAAACCCGGTCACGGATGTAAGCGGGTTGTTCAATTCGTGAGCAATGCCTGCCGCCATTTCTCCAACAGCGGCGAGCTTCGCAGCCTGCACAAGGCGGTTCTCTGCGGAGCGCTGCGCATCCATGCGGGCCCGCAGTTCCATCTGAGTGGAACGCAACTCAATGATCGTATCCTGCAAGCGTTGATATTGGTCCGCGCTGGAGAGGACGCTGGCCAAAATTCCTGCCAACGACTCGAGTGCCATGAAATCATTATGAGTGAACGCATTGCGCGAACTGCTTTCTACATCGATGATACCCAGGATCCGTGTACCTTCACGGATGGCCACACACATCTCAGAGCCCGCCTGCCAGCCTTTGATGGCACGGTATCGTTTGTCTTCCAGCACATCATTGACCACCACACCTTCGCCTGTTTCGAAAACGTGACCGGTGATCCCACCGCTAACGGGATATTCAAATGATTTCATTGCACGCCTGACCACGCTCTGGCTTGCGCCGCCGAAACCGCCAATGGTCAGATTCCCTTTTTCATCTGCAATAAAAACAGCGGCAAGTTCATACGCAAAATAACGAGCCAGCAAATCAGATGTGATCTCGGCTACCTCGTGAGTGTCGGTAAGCCCGATCACCTGCTGCACCACCTCATGGATAAGTCCAAGGTTGCGAGCGCGTCCCTCCGCCTCTTCACGCAGACGAGTGTAATCGGCAAGACTCGCCAGGTGACTGGCAATTACTACGATCAGGCTCTCATCATACATGTTGAAGGCATTGCTGCGCAGACTCTCCACACACAGGATCCCAATGATCTGTCCGCGAAACCGCAGAGGGACATACAACCCGGACAGAGCCTTGTTGTAGAGCGGCAGGTCCACGTCGGTTTGATTCTCCTCGAGGCGAATCTTGTGACCCGTCTTAAGTAATGGAGCAATACGATGATGGTCCACGCTTTGAACCGTGGAAACCATGTTTCCCTCGCTGCTTCTGTACTCAGTGACCAGTTGATTGTTGGACGATAATAAATAAAGGACGATCAACTCGGTTCCAAATGCACGTGCCAGCAAGGCGAACATTCGGCGGGCGATCTGGTCGAGATTACGCCCGGTGGAAACGGTCAGAGCAAAGTCATTGAGGGTTGCCAGCCGGCGCAGGTGACCGGCCATCTCAGCAAACGTGATGATGGTTTCAATGGATGGCGCAACCTGGGTGGCGAGATCCACGAGGCGGTTCCATTCCTCGCCTTTGAAGGACGCGGTCCGCCATAACACCAATGCCCCGATCAAGCGCTGGCCGATGATCAACGGCACACACGTCCATACTTTGGTGCTGGGTTTCAATCCTTTTTGCGGGACGTCGGACCATGACGCGTTATCGCTGTCCACCACCACCGGCGTCAGATTGCGGTTCACGCGGCGCAATAACTCGTTACCCTCAATTGAAAGGACAAGGTCCACGCAGGCAGGTGCGTTCCATTGGGCGCGTACCTCAAGAAATTCGCCACGCCGAACGGCAAGCCAACCTCCTTGCACGGAAACGAGCCGGGCAAAGGATGTTAACGCCCGGTCAAGAGCACGCGGCAGGTCATAGGGATTCTCCGAATCCAAGTCTGGGACAAGAAGCGACGCAGCGACCGAGGAGGATGCAGAATTATCGGCGGAGTCCTCTTCATTGCGAATTCCCGAAACCACCAGCCGCCACAAACGCTGAGCGTCATTTGACAATTGATCGGCTCCAGCAACGACTACTTGTGACACTCCCGCAAGCGGAAACGCGTAGAGCCGGTTCACTTCCAATTTATTTTCTTCCGAGAGGGAAACAGAACGGCTTTGTCCCCCGCTTAGAGCTCCACACAACCATGAGTCTACTTCCACTTTGCCCAGAAATTTCACCAGCTCAGGCCGCATCTTTTTGCCAAGATGGTAATGCGCCAATACACGCCATTTCCCTGCTTCGCGCTCCACAAGCACAGACCAGGTTGTAGCGGTTAGTTGACTGGCTTCCTTGAGTTGGTTGTCAATTGTGATTTGTCCGGGCATTCTATGACAATTATACAGCAGAGGAAAATTTAGTAACACGGAGACGTAGAATCTCTGTGGTTTCGTGATGAAAAGGGCAAGATGGTAAAATCCTTTCCATGACTGACTTAATCGTAATTGGCGGCGGCCTGGCCGGGAGCGAAGCCGCCTGGCAGGCTGCCCACCGTGGACTTAAAGTCCAACTCTACGAGATGCGCCCAACCCTGCAAACCGGAGCGCATCAAACGCATGATCTGGCGGAACTCGTTTGTTCGAATTCGCTTGGCTCGAACCTCCCCGACCGCGCTTCTGGCGTACTAAAGAACGAGATGCGCATTCTAGGCTCCATGCTGCTCGAATGTGCCGAAGAGGCATCGCTACCTGCGGGCGGCGCACTTGCCGTAGACCGCGAACTATTCGCACGACGCGTTACAG
>CAZKSG010000015.1:0-44781 GCA_964555335.1 uncultured Anaerolinea sp. | reverse complement strand
CATGACCAGAGCCATATCGCGGTTCAACGACTCATCGATCATCTCGGGCAGCACTGCTGGCCACTTGGCGAGATGCACCGACTCGGGTGCGGATGAATCCACCGAGCGGACGAGGTTCTGGTACAACTCGTCGGCGAGGAACGGCATTGAGGGGGCCAGCAACTTGGCAACGGTGACAAGAGCCGTGTACAACGTCGAATAAGCGGCCTGTTTATCGGAATCCGATTCAGACTTCCAGAAGCGGCGGCGTGAACGTCGCAGATACCAGGTCGAAAGCTTCTCCACGAATCCTTCGATCGGGCGCGTCGCATTCGTCGCGTCGTACTGTTCATAGGCTTCCGTCACGTCACGGACGAGCACATTCAGTTCCGACAGGAGCCAGCGATCGAGATCGCTTGTCGCTATCGGTGCGGTAGTAACGGTGGGTTTGTCGAGGTTGGCGTACGTCACGAAGAACGAATACACATTCCATAACGTGAGTGTGAAGTTACGGATCACCTCACCCACCAAATCAGAAGAGAAGCGACGTTCCTGTCCAGGCGGTGTTGCGGTGTACAGATACCAACGGAAGGCATCTGCACCGTGCGCATTCAAGACATCCCATGGAGCGATGATATTGCCCTTGCTCTTCGACATCTTGAAGCCTTCGCCATCGAGGATCAAGCCAAGTGAGATCACATTCTTGAAAGCGACCTCATCAAACAACAAGGTGCTGATGGCATGCAGTGAATAGAACCAACCGCGTGTCTGATCCATGGCTTCACAGATGTAATCAGCCGGGAACTGTGCTTCGAATTTTCCCTTATTTTCAAATGGATAGTGCCATTGTGCCACAGGCATAGAACCCGAGTCGAACCACACGTCGATCAGGTCAGGCACGCGCGACATCTTGCCGCCGCAGTCGGGGCAATCCCAATGCACCTGGTCCACATATGGGCGATGCAGATCGAGATCGCTCAGATCACGCCCAGCCTTTTCAGAGAGTTCAACAACAGAGCCCACACCTTCGCGGTGCTTGCACTTCTCGCACTCCCAGATCGGCAGCGGCGTACCCCAATAGCGTTCACGGCTCAACGCCCAGTCGATGTTATTGGAAAGCCAGTTCCCAAAGCGACCTTCCCTCACGTGCTCAGGCACCCAGTTGATCGTATTGTTCAGGTCAACGAGTTTGTCACGGAATGCGCTTGTGCGCACATACCAAGACTCGCGTGCGTAATACAGCAGCGGAGTTTTACAACGCCAGCAAAACGGATATGTGTGTGTATATCCTTCTGATTTATAAAGCAAACCACGCGCTTGCAAGTCTTCAATGATCATCGGGTCGGCATCTTTGACGAACACACCGCGCCATGGGGTGACTTCAGAGATGAACGTTCCATTTGGTAACACGGTCATGAGGACAGGTAGGTTATATTTCTTGCCGGTCTCCATATCTTCCTGACCAAAGGCAGGCGCAGTATGAACCAAGCCTGTGCCATCTTCTGTTGTGACGTAATCACCCATCACAACATAATAAGCAGGCTTGTTTACAGGCAAGAAGGTATACAAGGGCTGATACTTCATGTTGTTGAGCTTCTTGCCCTTGAACGTATCCAGCACTTTTACAGGATCTTCCCCAAAGACCTTTTCAACCAGTGCCTTAGCAAGGATCAACTTTTCTGTTTTGCCGTTGTTTTCGTGTTCAACGGTCACATAATCCACATCGGGATGCGCAACCACAGCCACATTGCCGGGCAAAGTCCACGGAGTGGTCGTCCACACGAGCAATGATGTATCGGGCTTATCCACCAGCGGCATGCGCACAAAAACTGACGGGTCGGTTGCGTCGTCGTAACCGAGAGCCACTTCATGGTCCGAAAGCGGCGTGCCGCAACGCGGGCAATAAGGCACGACCTTATGTCCTTTGTAGAGCAGATCCTTATCCCAGAAGTTCTTCAGAATCCACCAGACCGACTCAATGTAGTCGTTGGTGTAGGTCACATACGCGTCTTCAAGATCGACCCAATACGCGATGCGGTCGGTCATGCGCTCCCAATCCTGGATGTAGGTAAATACGGATTTCTTGCAAAGTTCGTTGAATTTATCGATGCCGTATTCTTCGATCTGTTGCTTGTTATTAAAGCCAAGCTGCTTTTCGACCTCGATCTCGACCGGCAGCCCATGTGTATCCCAGCCGCCGCGGCGCGAAACCTGATAGCCACGCATGATCTTGTAGCGCGGGAACATATCCTTGAACGCGCGCGCCAGCACATGGTGAACACCGGGTTTTCCATTGGCGGTCGGAGGTCCCTCGTAAAAGACATACTCAGGCGCACCCTCCCGCTGCTCAACGGTCTTCTTGAAGATCTCGGCTTGTTTCCAAAACTTCAGCACGCTCTCTTCCATCGAAGTAACGTTGAGTTTCGGCGATACAGGTTTGAACATTCATGCCTCCTAAAAACAAAAATCTCGTCTCACAAACAGAGACGAGAAGATTCCCGTGGTACCACTCTGAATTCCCCATGCTCGCCGTTTAAGGCTTGGGGGCACTCATTGGACGACTATCATCATCCTGTTTTGATAACGGAGAACAACTCCGGCGTGCTTACTCTTTTTTCAGCTTGCGGCTCCGAGATGATTTTCAACCTGCTTTACTGATGTGGCTCTCACCGGTTCCACACTCGCTGACAGTCCTGGCAAGTTTACTCGTTCTCTTCAATGCCTTGATTTTGCGGATTATGCCACAACATGTGACCTTCGTCAACTTGCCGCGCCGTTTAGGTTGCAGGATAATCACTCTCATGACCACATCGCACATCACGTTAGACACCCCTCCCCAATCTGGACACTCTGAAACCATCAACGCCTCCTGTCTACGCCTGAGACTGCCTCAGCCACCAAAGAAGTTTTATCGCCACGGATGGCAGTCCTGGTCCCTAGCCGCGTGGACTGATCCGATACCCTTACCTATTCCCCGCCCAACCATTCTGCACCCATTGCAATTCGATCCAGTATATGTGAAGGAAGCGGCTCCTCACAGTTCCTGGGTTGCAGCCGTGGAATTTGCAGAAAATGACATCGTCCTGCTTGGCGCGCTGGGACTAAGTGCCCATATCATTCTTCAAACCGACATGTTGGAGGGCTTTTACGAATCCGGTGAAGGTGAGTGGTTAATCGCAAGGGGGAATGAAAGGAGTGTTTTCGAAGAATATGCCCATGAATTAGGCAAACGCTTCGGCCAAAGATCAGACCGCTCTACACCGCGCGTCTGGTGCTCATGGTATAGCCTATATACTGCCATCGACGAGATAATCCTACATCAGGTTTTCGACGATTTATCTGATCTGCCGTTCGATGTCTTCCAAGTGGACGATGGCTGGCAGATCTCCATCGGTGATTGGGAAGCGAATACCAAATTTCCATCTGGCATGAACGCACTGGCTGAGAAGATCAAATCCACCGGCCGCAACGCTGGTCTATGGCTCGCGCCGTTAATCGCTGTGGAATCGTCGCGCTTGTTTCGCACACATCCAGATTGGTTTCTGCGAGACTCAGATGGAAAATTCGTATCCGCAGGCTTCAATTGGGGGGAGCAACTGTTCGCACTGGATACCACCCATCCTGCAGCACTCGAATGGCTTGCCGCGCTTATGCAACAGGTTCGCACGTGGGGATTCGACTACCTGAAATTGGACTTTCTCTATGCCGGTGCCTTACCCGGCAAACGTAACAACGAAATGCCGCGCGAAGAAGCGTACCGTCATGGGCTAAAAGTGATGCGCGAGGCGATGGGCAGCGATGCATTCTTCCTTACCTGTGGAGCGCCGATCCTGCCATCGCTGGGTCTATGTGATGCAATGCGAGTGGGACCTGATGTCTCCGGTAAATGGGAAGATCCGCGCGATGCAATACTGCTCTACAACCCCGCCACACCCGGCACACGGAACGCCATCCGCACTACCGTAAACCGTCTATGGCTCCAGTCCCTTGTGATGACCGATCCCGATGTAGCATATTTTGCTGAAAAAGGAAATTTACTTTCCATGGAACAAAAGAAACTCTTACAAGATCTGGCATCAATCTGCAATTTCAAAGCCACATCTGACCTGCCGGAATGGATGACATCCACAGAGCGTAAACAATTACAGGAATTTTTGAGCGTCCAACCCGGTGTAAAACAATTAAGTCGCTCAAAATTCCTGCTCAACGCGCAGGTAGTTGATTTTTCATCGGCAGTATGTCTTCCCGAGCCACCCACTGGCGTGAACAAAGTCAATGCAGCAGTTTTGGGATGGCTTGCGAATCGAACAGGAGTTTTGAGAATGTTCAATAAGATCGAAGCCATGGTGATCAGAATTAAATTGCAAAAGTCAAAAAAGTGATTCTCCTGTACAATATCGATTGAACAAAACCATAGATAAACTTGTAAGTAAATTGAATGATAATATCAGGGAAAAGACTGTTACAGCCTCGTTGTAATTGTGCACAGGTAATGCTAAGTAGTGAGAGACCACCTGATAGACAACTGACATGGCAGTTAAGATCTTTATTATCGAAAACAATCACTCCGTTGCCCAAGACCTTCAAAAACGGTTGAAAAGCTTTGGATATGAAGTGGTGGGTATTTGCACATCAAATGATGATGCCGTGCAAAGCATCAAACTGCTGACACCCGAAATGATCATCATGAACATTCGCCTGCAAGCGGGGAATGATGGCATTAAGATCGGGGAAAAGATCCAACTGGAACAAGATATCCCCATCATTTATATGACCGATTTCGTTGGGCAAACCACTCTTCGGCAGGCAAAGAGCACCGGTCCGTTCGGTTATATTTTCATTCCATTCACAGACCGCCAGATCATCACAACCATCGAAATCGCCTCGCTGCGGAACCAGTTCGAGAAGGAGATCCAGGAGGGACAGAAATGGCTGACCGGTGTACTCAACAGCATTGCAGATGGCGTGGTTGCGATTAATCAAGACGGACAAATTCGATATATTAATCCAGTAGCCCAAAGCCTGACCGGGTGGGATCAGAACGAGGTGATAGGCAGGCCGGTTCGGGACGTGATCACGCTGATCGATGAAAATACGCATCAACATCTGGATGTTCTAACCAAGTGGAAGGCTGTACATGAAACCGGCAATATCCCTGCCTTCGAGGCGATTCTACTGACTCAAGGAGGCAATAAAATCGCCGTTGAAGTCAATATCACCATGATCGCCGGGAATAACTCGCTGAAAAACGGAATGGTCGTTGCATTCCGTGATATTCGAAAACAAAGGGATGCATACCAGGAGATCCATCGCCAGGCAGAACGCGCGCAAACACTTGTGAAATCTGCTGAACAGATGAATTCAGATCTTGAGTTGAACAATGTCCTGGATACGATCTGCAAACTCACAAATCATGCTCTCAGAGCATCAGGTACAGCCGTTTTCCTCCTGGACAGTAAAAGGGATGTTTATTTCAACGTATCTGCTATTAGCGACTCAGAACGATTACAAGCATATGGTGAAAACCAATTTACAATACCCATAGATATTGTAAATTCCATCATATCGACTCAGAATCCGGTCGTTGTTATGAATGATGTACGGAAGATGAGCCATCTTCCATATTTGCAATTGTTCCAGGCTGAGAATATCCATGATATGGTCATCGCAGGAATCTTTCATAAATCAGAACTGATGGGGATTCTTGCTTCAATATTCATGGATCCACCCCATCTACTCGAGAACGCCGATCTCGAGCTTCTCAAAGGACTTTCCGATCAGGCAGCCATCTCGATCACTAATGCAAACCTATTCAGGCAGGTCCGCCTGGGAAGAGAACACCAAAGGAAACTGGCAAAAAGCATCGTGGATGTGCAGGAGGAGGAACGCAGGCATATTGCACGGGAACTACACGATCACTTGGGACAATTATTGACAGGACTCCAATTCATGCTGGAGAATGCAAAAAAGCAGGAAGGAAGTATACAGAAATCCAGCCTGGAAGAAATACAAGAGACCGTAAGCGACGTCATCGGACAGGTACGGGAAATGTCACTCAACCTGCGCCCGAGCATGTTGGACGATATGGGACTTTTACCGACTCTGCACTGGCATATAGATCGATTCACTGCCCAGACTGGCATCCATGTCAATTTTCATAACGGCAATCTCACACAGAGATTTTCAGCAGAGGTGGAAACAACTGCATATCGAATCGTCCAGGAAGCACTGACGAATGTTGCCCGTCACGCTCAGGTGAATGAAGTATTCGTGGGGCTTATCGTGCAGGAGAATATTTTTTGGATAGAGATCCTCGACCAGGGAAAAGGCTTCGACCTGTCAGCCGTTACCAATAAACCTACTTCAGGTTTGAGTGGAATGCGAGAAAGAGCAGGCTTGATCGGAGGATATGCCGTAATCGAATCTTTCTTGAATCAAGGCACACAAATTGTGGTTGCGCTGCCATTGACAGGCAAGCCACTCGAGAGGAGGAAAATTGAACGTAACCATCCTGCTCGCAGATGACCATCCGCTCGTCCGTCGAGGTTTGCGAAATCTGCTTGAATCCGAGGCAGGTTTCTCGGTGATCGGAGAGGCGGAAAATGGCTTGCAAGCGGTTCAATTGGCCGAAAAACTCCATCCCGATGTTATCGTGCTCGATCTGATGATGCCCAACCTGAATGGAATGGAAGTATTGAAACAGGTTCGACGTCGCCAGCCGAGAACGCATATGGTCGTTCTCACCATGCAAAGCGCCGATCCTTATGTAGTAGATGCATTTCGATCGGGCGCATCTGGATATGTATTAAAAGACAGTGCGCCAGATGAAATTATTAATGCCATACGTGCTTCTCTGCTCGACTCTATATACATAAGCCCAAAACTTCCTGAGAGACTCATCAATGCCATTACTGATTCGGTCGGATATTCCGAACTTGATCCGTACGAGACACTTACATCACGAGAGCGCGAAGTCCTTCAAATGGCTTCCGAAGGAAAGCCCACATCTGAAATAGCAAAGATTCTTTCCATCAGCCCGCGGACCGCCGAATTGCATCGTAATCGAATGATGAAAAAACTGGGACTACATGGTCAGACAGAACTGGTCCGATATGCATTGAAGCGCGGTATCCTGCATATAGAAAACTGACGCTTCCTTAGAAGCCGACAATTGACTCCTCCATTTAATGGTACGTTCCAACCTTTGGGCATTCCTTCAGAGGTTTTTTGCTTAACGAAGTTGTAATCGAATTAACATGCGAGAATACGTAGTTCTACATATCCCCGCAATCCCCTAATGAAGGCAAAATATAGTGGAGTAAATCCAAACATCGAAGGGAGCAACATAGAAAATGAAAACCTCTCGTTTTATCCTGATGATTGTTTTCGCTATGATGCTTATCTCCCCTACAGGGTCTGTCGTATCGCACGATTTCACGACAAACGTACAACCTCAATTACTTCAATTGGCAGCAGCAAACCCAGAACAGCCGGTTGCTATCATTGTACAAAAACAAGGTCAAACAGACCTGGCTGAGGCACAAGTCGCCAAATTGGGAGGCAGAGTTACCCAGGCGCTTAGCATCATCAATGCCTTTGCCGCTGAAATGTCCGCTGGGGCAGCCGTCGAACTATCCCACATGGAGACAGTCCGCTGGGTCAGCTTGGATTCCAAAGTGGTGTCTTCCGTTTGCGTACAATGTGTTGACACCAAAAACCTGGCAAGCACTTATATTTCCACGATCCGCGCTGATAAAGCCTGGAATCAATCTCCGTATTTGCAAGGGAATAATGTAGGCATAGCCATTCTTGACAGTGGCATCAACCCCAATGGCGACCTATACACTATTATGGGTGTGAACCGCCAGGTAGCCAATGTTTACTTTAACACGGATTACAACCAAAACACATCGGATGGTTATGGACACGGAACTCATGTTTCCAGTGTTGCAGCTGGTGATGGAAGCGAATCGAACGGAAAATACATTGGCGTGGCACCCATGGCCAACATCATCAATGTCAAGGTCAGCAATGACAATGGAAGCTCAAGGACATCGGATGTCGTTCTGGGCCTGCAATGGGTGCTCGAGAATAAAGACAAATACAACATAAGAGTTGTCAATGTGTCCTTTAATAGTTCGGTTGCGGAATCATATCGTACGAATCCATTGGATGCGGCAGTAGAGATCCTTTGGTTTAACAAAATCGTGGTAGTGGCCTCAGCCGGCAATAAAGCAAATGGCGTTCTTTATCCTCCCGCCAATGATCCTTTTGTGATCACCGTTGGTGCGACGGATGACAAGGGCACAAATTCACTTAATGACGATGTAATAACATCTTTCTCTGCCTACGGGACGACTGAAGATGGATACAAAAAGCCTGATCTGGTTGCTCCAGGTAAAAACATTGTAGCCCGTTTGGTGAACACTAACATGGGTCTGGCAAAGGACCATCCCGAAAATGTGATCTCCGGAACGTATTTCAAGATGTCTGGGACATCTGTGTCCGCGCCCATGGTTAGTGGAGCCGTCGCCATTCTTCTGCAAGCGGAACCCAACCTGACACCCGATCAGGTCAAATACCGTCTAATGTCCACCGCTAATAAAACATGGAACGGATACAAATCGACAAATGCCGGTGCAGGTTATTTGGATGTTTTTGCAGCGGTAAGTGCCAAAACAACTGAATCTGCCAACACAAGTATTCCAGTCAGCCAGTTACTCTCAACAGGTTCAGAGCCGATCACCTGGGGCAGTGTTGGCTGGAATTCAGTTGGCTGGAATTCCGTAGGGTGGAACAGCGTGGGTTGGAATTCGGTTGGATGGAATAGTGATTATTGGGGGCCGTAACCAACATCCTAGTCAGATCAATTTCAATTAGTTGGAAGCATTTTTCAACAGGAGATTAACATGCCGTATTTTTTAGGATCAACGCTCTTTATTATTACGTATATATTCATCATTAGTCGGTATGCCCCAAAAATATCCATTCCAAATCGTGTGTCAACCGTCAGTTGGAATGGGTGAACAGTGAAGATTCCATACATCGTCCCTTTCCAATGTTTTGAAAAGGACGATGTAATCCATTGGAAGTTTCAACCAATAATAGGAGTTGAAGGTCTATTCCACTGCACCAGCTGCGCATGCAGTGAAAGGTTTTAGCAATGAAACAGTTATCCTTACGAACAAGATTTTTCCTGATATCCGTATATATTGCAGGCATCTATCTTTTCATATTCAACATGCGCAGCCTCAACAGCGTGGATCTTGTAATGTTGGTCATCTTATGCTTGCTAGGCTCGGTGATGCATATATTAAAGGTGGAAGGGGCAACAAACCGATCTCACTATACAATCAGTTTTCTCATCTATGGCTTCACTTTGATATCCATGGGGCTGTCAGAAGCAATTTTAGTCATTGCAGTGTCGAACTTGGCAGAATGGATATGGAATCGGACATCCTGGTACATCCAGCTTTTCAACATCAGTTGTTATATAGCAGCCATAGAACTTGCAGGAGCAATCTCATCGTCCATCAACCCAACGGGAAATGCTGCATCTCCAGACGCAATCCTTGCCATTTTTGTTGGCATGTCGGGATTCACCTTGTTGAATCACCTATTGGTTGGCATCATTGTCTGGCTGGCTCGTGGCGAAAACTTCAAACAATCTGGAATTTTTGATCCAATCACTTTATTGATCGATTTGACAATGCTGAGTGTAGGCGCAAGCATGGCGATCGTCTGGGAGTATAACCCGCATGCGCTACTAATCTTCTTAATTCCAGCATATCCTTTGTATATGGCGCTCAAGATCCCTGCACTGGAACGCAAAACCGAGACCGACCAGAAAACAGGTTTATTCAACCACCATTACTTTATGGAACAATTGGAGAATGAACTGCAGCGAGCAAACCGCCATGACCGTCCGCTCTCTGTCATCATGGCTGATCTTGACCTATTGCGCAACATCAACAATACGTACGGTCATCTTGCTGGAGATGAAGTGCTAAAAGGTATCGCGAATATCCTCAAGCAATCTGTGCGCGACTACGATATAGTGGCCCGATTTGGCGGAGAGGAATTTGCAATTCTGATGCCTGAGACAGAAATCGACAAAGCCGTTGAGCGCGCTGAATTTATCCGCAAGGCGGTTGAATCTGCCACATTCATCATTCCAACGAGCATTGATCCTATTAAAGCCACTCTAAGTCTTGGCACATCCACTCGCGAGGATTTCAAACAATCGGGCGAAGAGATCATCCATAATGCTGATACTGCTCTCTATAATTCAAAATTGATGGGCCGGAATCAAGTCATCGCATGCGTTCAAAACTCATTCACACAGGTTCAGCCGAAAGAAAAGCATACCAGCCAAAGTGAAACAAAAACAGTAGAGCAGGATCGCGGCCACGATGGTAAACAAGTGGAGTATTCTGCATCTTCACGTACATATATTCCAAACGAAATTATTACGGACATACATTCTCACCCATCCCAAGAAACAAAAGAAACAGGGAAGGAAATCGTTACGCACCCTACAAATCCGCATACAATTTCGAACAAGGTTCGCCTTTACATTGCATTGGTAACGCTAGTGGCTATCACACTATCGGCACTCATCTTTCTTAATCCCTTCCAATTCGAATTATCTTTGCCGACACAGGCATGGACCGGCTTGCTTGCCATTGCTGCGATCATTGTCGTAACAGAATGGTTCTCCATTGATCTTTACGTAAAAAACACATCGCTTTCCACATCAGCCGCTCCATTGGCAGCAGGTTTTTTACTATTTGGTCCAATTGGAGTATTTATCACCAGCGTGTCATTTGCAATAACCGCTGCAATAAAATTCCGAAGCCGTTTGAATAAGTTCTTCTTCAATCTGAGCAGTCACATTATTACCGGAATGGTGATAAACATCCTGGTCGCCCTAGGCAACACCCTGTTATTTAAAGGGTCTGAAAATCATCAGATTCGCGACATGATCTATGCCCTGGCATCTTCTGCCATCCTGTTCCTTATCACCACCAGTCTCATCTCTGCTGGAATTGGCATTGACATGAAACGATCGCCAAGGCAAATCTGGAACGAGCAATATAAATGGATGATGCCTTATTACCTGGGGATTGGATTTATCGCTTACTCTTTGATGTTTGGGTACAAATCTATTGGTCTCCTCGGCATTATTGTCATCCTCGCACCTCTCGCACTGCTTCGTTACAGCCAATCCCAATACATAAATCATACCCGGGATATCGTAAACGAATTAAGGAAGAAAAATCAGACCCTTGAAAAGACTTCTCTGGAAATCAATGAGATGAATGAAGGATTGTTAGTCACATTGTCAGAAATCATCGATCTACGAGATCCGCATGTACTGGGACATTCGAAGCAGGTAAGCAAATACGCCACTCAGATCGCAGAAGTCATAGGGTTGAATGAAAAGCAGATCGAGCTCACTCGAAAAGTCGGCTTGCTACATGATATCGGCAAACTGGGGATTCCAATGGAGATCCTGGCCAAACCGGGAAAGTTGACAAGGGAGGAGTATGAATCTGTCAAAGAACATGCTTCATTGGGAGGTGAGCTCGTCAAAAACAGCCCATCGCTTCGCCCGCTTGTTCCCATCATTCGCCACCATCACGAATTCTATAATGGTGCCGGGTATCCAGATAAACTTGTTGGAAACCAGATCCCCATCGAAGCACGAATCGTCGCTGTGGCAGATGCCATTGAGGCGATGGACTCCGACCGTCCCTACCGAAAAGGATTGGATACAAAACAGATCATTGATGAGTTAAAGAAAAACTCCGGGACGCAATTCGATCCTCTTGTAGCCAAAGCTGCCATCAAAATACTTGAGGCAACACTTGCCAACAAAAATGTTTTAAGCGATCAAAGTGATACGCCGAGAATTGCGTCCAGGCTGGTCGTCAATAAACAAACGACTTAAATACATTTGCAAGTCTCCATCAAACGAAAACTTCCAATAGAAGCTTGGTGCGGGTAATAAACTACATCAATCCACTTCGCAGCTAAAGTGCACCCTGAATTTCAACAGGACGGCCTTTTGACCATCCTGTTGAAATTCATCGAATAAAACGTTATGTTACTTATTTCATACTACTGCCTGAGTATCACTCTAAACATAATTCGAAAGAGTATCTGGCATAGACTATTTTGGCTTTGAGAGTTGCAGGACCTGATAATCAATCAGTGCTTCGCCTTGAGCACTGGTCGACATTAGACGGATACGAACTTCCCGGTTTGATGAACCATATTCCCGGAACAGTTTGATATCGAACTTCAATACCTGCCATTTATTCTGACCATTGACCGTTATCCGGCCAATCTCTACCCATTTTTTAGCCTTCCAATCATAAATTGACCAAATCCAAGTTTGCTTGGCTGTCGAGGATGTTTTGAAGTTCACCAGTAAAGACGCCCCGGTCACCGATGAAGTCGGTATATTTTGGGGAACCCAATAAGTCATGTATCCTTTATAGGTCTTTCCTTTGGGTTGGAAAGCGACGTATTCCCCGGGTTTGTCATCCGTCCCACTTAGCTTGAGTGATGCCAGACTGGACACAGAGCCTTTTGTGGTACCTGTTTGCGTATCCAAAGACGTTGGAGGAACAATTATTACATTCGGGTCGATTGTCGGCAAAGGAGCTGATGTCGATGTCTTGGAAGCGACAGCCGTAAATGTAGGCAGTGATGTTGCAGTTGCCACCTTGGTCGCTGTTTTCGTTGGAAGCACTGTGGAAGTGAAGGTGGGTTGAGGTGAATTGAGTACGGTGGGCGTAAACGTTTTCGAAGGTACTTGCGTTGGTGTAGTTACCGGTGTGTTTACCATTGTGGATGTTGGAACGACTGATGTAGTTATCGGTGTATTCACTACTGTAGGTGTTGCAGTAACCGGTGTATTCGTCGACGTAACCGTTATTGTGGGAGTTATAGTAACCGGGGTATTGGTTGGTGTGCTCGCCGGGGCAGCTCCTTGCAGGGCAATGCGAACCGCAACGTCGGTGGTGAGATTCGATATGGTCAGGACAAGATCGCCACTTGCGCTTGTAGACAGTGTTTGTGTACTGGCAACTTTACCTGCATAGGTATCCCACCATTCCACATTGAATGCTGTGTTGGCAGTCAGCCCCTTGATGGTAACCGTTCCATTGATCGGCGCAATCGATCCGGTGTTCGTCCAGATATGATCCGTATTTGCAATCCAGAGATGCACTCTCTGGTTGGTCAAGTCTTTTTGTCCCCAGACTCTCAGCTTAGTGCTCGAGGCGACCCCTGCGGCATCTACATACTTGCCGTTATTCAAGGGGATATCCTTGATGAAGATGTAGTAATTTTTATACTGGGGACGCAAATCGACGGGGTTGAAGATATGTGTCTGGGCATACCAGTAATGTTCGATCAATCCTGAGGGATTGATACCACCCCAGATCAAATTGTGGAGCCAAATTCCCTGCTTGTCTGCCGAAAGATCCGCGCTGCCATCCGTATTTGCTCCCTGACTGATCAGCCCGGTCTCTCCGCGTATGATCGGCTTCTTCGAGCCGGATGCCAGTGCACCATATGCGGCCCCAAGATCATAGGTGGATAATGCAGTATCCTGGAAGTATTTCAGGTCTGTGTCCTTCGCAATATATTGGTGAATATCTGCGTAATCTACATTCGGATATTTGTCGTTCACGAACAGTCCACTATCGAAACCGGTCCAGAACGAGGTGGAAACCATGTGAGCATTTGGATGGGAAAGGTTGCACTTTTGCCCATCTGTCGCAGGAAGAGAAATCCCGAACACACCACAGTGCAAGTACTTGGCCATTTCATCCACCTGGGCATGGTGGTTTGAATTTCCCGGCTGGGCTTCGTTCACGGCTTCGAATGCAAATATATTGGGTGAGTATCCCCAGCGCGCTTGCAGATATCGCCACCACGCCTGCTGGTACCATCGTATAGCAGTCATGGTGCGATAGTTACCGTAAAAGTTATTGTTGTCGGATTTTACCCGCTTACCATCATAGCTGACCTCCATCTGTATGATGTCATTCTTTTCCATGACAACCAACTTAAGGTACACGCCATTCTGTTTTGCAAGTTCCAATGTCTTATCAAATGCATATGCATTCCGCTCCATATAGTACGTGAGCTGCTCCATGGAGGGTTTGGTAACAATGTTCGGACCATAGTTCCCACCACCAAGATCCTCTCCGATGAACACCGTGTCGATGTCGACCTGGGGAGGTTTGTTCCATGGCTGTCCGTTTGCGGTTGCCGTAAGGCTGTTCATATTTTCCAGCGCCAGATAGAACATCGGTAACGTGTTTCGCGAACCTGAACTCCATTCGCCTTCCAGGTAGGTCCAGTCTGCTGAATCTTTCCCATAACTGGTCACTTTAACACCATTCTGAGGTTCGCCACCGTTATAACACTTGGTATGCCAGTTCCCATCGTTGGGGTTTTGTACTTTGGCCACTAGACCGAATCCAGGGAAAGCCGGGTCTCTGGGACCACTAATTCCCAGTGCCTTATACCTTATCTTGATGTGATACTTGGTATTCTGCTTAACTGCTGGAGGGGCCTGGAACCCACCAATAAACCGACAGGCTTCAAACCAATCTCCTGAATTATTATCCATATAGACCATCCGCAGAGTAGACATGGGCGTTGACGTTACATCATTGGTGTACAACCCGGCTCGCGGAATATATCCATCATAATCGTTCCTGATCCCATACCAGGGATTCCAGGTCGACCCAAAGATGGACCAATGTGACAACCACGTACGAATCACCTGGATGCCATTGCTGCCGGCCTTTTGAAGATAATCCTGATTAGCGCTCGGATTAGTCCATTGGATTTCGTTGTATGTTGCGTTCAGCCCGAGCGCAGGGAAGTAGGTTCCATCCGTGTACTCGAAGTAACGTGGATCGCTCTTACTGGCTTGAATGAAGCCTTTATTTGCAGATGTAGTCACAGTAAAGGAACGAGTTGCACTTTGTGTAGTGCCTGATTTATCCTGTGCCTTGATGTAATACTGCCAGGTCCCCACTTCATTTGGGGAAAATCTGACCTTCCACACAGCTTGACCAGTGGGATAAAACCATTCAGAGCCTCCCTTCATCTGATCGTCGAAGATCTGATAGTAGAAGCCTGGCTGACCCCATGTTTTTCCAGATGGGGATGTGAATACAGCATCAACCGAAACGCCGGCTGACCCATTGACACCGTTGGGCGCCGATGGATCAAATGGCAATTGGGGGTTGCTGGCTGAGGTCTTTAGGCTGAAGGTGATTTCTTGCTTGTCATACTTCGCGACAGACCCATTTTCTGAGATGTTCGAAATTGCAATATTCGAGCTTGAGACAGGAGTGCTTGTCGGAGATGCCAGCACCACGGGAGTGCTCGTCACAGCCAATGTGGGAACAGGTGTTGCTGAAGTTGCTGGAGTCGTAGTGAGGCTGCTTGAGCCTGAATAGACCTCGACTTCCCATAACGAGTAACCGTAGGTTGTACCTCGCGCAGTTCCAGACATTCGCACATAGCGACCCAAGCCATAGAGACCAGCTAGGTCGTCAATATCACCATCCCCCGCGGTAGTCGAGTAAATGGTTGACCAGCTTGTCGCGTCATTCGAGACTTGGATTTCGTACCCTTTTCCGTAGGCCACCTCCCAACTCAATCGGACGCGACAAATATTCTGAGCGGACCCCAAATCGACCTGCAACCATTGTGCGTCGCTGTAACCGCTTGCCCAACGTGTATTTGACAGTCCATCGACTGCCTGATTCGGTGAAAAACTTGCGATCTCATTGGATGATGCTGTAGTTGGTTGGTCAAGCGCAATATTTGTTGTACCACAACTACTCCCAACCGCTGTATCAATCGGTATCGGTGTGGCGCTGGGTGTAGTGGTTGGTGTGCTGGTGGCTGTCATCGTAGGAGTCGATGTGGGGGTCTCGCTGGGCATGGGCGAAGAAGACGAAAGATCGAGAAGAGTCGTCAGATTAAGTAGATAGTAGAGATCCCCAACCTTGAATGCCGAAACGTCCAGGTATTTTTCCAGTTCCGAGGCAGGAGTACGTAAAATCAACGCCTTAGCCTGAAAGACTGCATTCACATCATACAAGGGTGTAAGTGTCGATTCTCCTACTCCATTATGCGTAAACCCTACAAACCAATATGGGGCATTGAATTCATCTTCTGTAATTGCTGCCTGCACCTGGGACAAGTTCTTCGTTCGGAGAACGTCTGCCAATTCTGGCACCAGATACAAAAAATTACTGGCGACATTCATCTGGTTACAGATCGTTCCGGCTGCGTCCTTTGACTCCCACAAGTCCGCATAAGCAGATTGGTTTGTGAAATTACTTGTCCGCAGCGAAATCAGGTTATTGAGTGTATTCCTGATCGATGCGGTCTCGGATCCGGTTGCAAGTTTCTGTAATTCCAAATAACCCCAATATCCAGCAATGTACTCATTAAGTTTATATGGATCTTTGAGAAGCTCAGCATTGGAAGGAGGAGCAGTCAGTTTATCCTTGATGTTATTGAACACGGTTGTGGCATTGCCAAATGTCTGTGCATATTTCCAGGATACATAGTGGGCAAAAAGTGATGTACCTGCCTGGTTGGTGGCGGCACTTAATTTTTGCTGGGCGTCGAGCGGAGTTGCGTAGTATTCCCGTGGCGTTCCAGAGAATCCTTCATTCCATATCGCATAGGGCTTGTAGGTATCGTATTCATTTTGGATATATTGCTTTACTGTCGTTTGCATGGATGCAGGTAGGTGAGGCAAAGCCCGCAGCAATACATAGATGGTCATGGCCGAATTTTGCCAGTATTCCATTTCAGTACCAATACAATACAATTTTCTTTGATTGACATAAGGTTTTCTCAAATGCCCGGCATCAAGCATTTTTTGAACTTCTGCTGCCAAGGTATTTTTCAAGGTAGTTGTTCCCATCACCTGCACGGGATCCGATGACGCGTTCACGATGGCGCTCTTTGGATTCTTCACCACGGAAGCAGCAGTTGGGGCAAATGCAAGCAATGTATTTCCTCGATGCAAATATACTTTTCCGTTGTACGGTATGGGGGGATTTCCTTCTCCATGGAGTCCATATGCCCCATTTCGAGTTCCGAAATGTGTCACGATATTGTTTACACCATAGCAATCGCCTGGACAATTCGGTCGCTGGTAATAGAGGTTATATCCTGGGAATTTGGAATTGAGATCATATCCCCAATACGCCCACCCTGAGGAGTGACTGGTGGTATCAAAAGCCGTTGCAAAGCGGTCACAGCAAATTCCGAAGTAAGCCACCTTACCACCCAACGACAGATACATTGGTTCGTCAGATGGGTAGCTATATCCGACATCATCACTGGTGATAAAGCTGGTTTCACCTGGCTTCCAACTCACAAGCGATGCACCGGGTATCCACTGATGATATTCATGAGTGGCTTGCTGATAAATCCGACCATCCGAACCTACCATGGCCGGAAAGCGTGTGCCGTTGGTTGTCCCAGCATAGAGGAACGGTGCTGTTTCGGCCTCTGCTCCGGTTTGGGCGTTCAATACAATTGTTGTTTTTCGATAGGGCTTGGAATTATAGTAGCTGACAATCTCGCTATAGCTAATTTCTGCACCTTCGGTCTTTTTACCGGATGGAAACGCTTCGGCGGCCTGCATCTCGGTAAATTTCTTATTGCCTTCGGGTCCCATATCTTCACGATAGTTCCAACCACCTGAGAGAATGATCCGATCCTTGGAACGGTCCGTTCCGGGCGCCTGATAGATTACCGGCCACCAGGAATTAAACCCGGATCCTGGAAGAATTGCCGACTTCCATACCAGCCCCCCTGACTCGTTGAGAGCATAGGCGCGCATGTCTGAGGAAACAAAATAGATTTTTCCATCGTAATAGGCCGCGGAAAACAGGATGGGACCATCCGTCTTATACTTCCAGAGTTGTTTGCCTGTGGCACTGTCAAAAGCATACATATACCCATCGCGGTTGCCTGCAATGACTTTATTGTTCACCACCAACGGACTCGTGTCAAAGCCCGCTCCGGCCTGGTCGGAGATCCAACGGACCTGTCCATTGTCTGTGTTGACCGCGTGGATGTGCCGATCGAACACTCCAATATAAGCTGTCGATCCAATGACTGTAGGCGAGGCAGCAATCGGAAACTTCGTTGGATAGACCCAAAGCTGAGCGCCTGTATCCGGATTATAGGAATACAAACCTTTTGCCGTTGATAAAAATAACTTTCCACCCGTGGCGATCACCTGTACGCGAGGGTTGATGTAGGGCTCAACGGGCGTATACCAGAGCGGTTTGAGATTTCCTCTTACTTCTGTACTCACCCAACTGGTTCGTTGAGGATTTGCACCTGCCATGTACCAATCGGTAGAAGTCTGAGTTTGAGCTTCCCCGGCATTCGCGGGAGCATTGGAAAACGACGCCTTGGTTGTTGTAGCGAACGCCTGGGTTGAAGGCGTGAAAGTTGATATCAATATGGAAAAAAGTAGGACAATTTTGAAGGCTTTCATGCAGGCACTCCTTGCAGTTTCGAATCTGCGTAGATTTCATCGGTCTTGACATTGGCACTTCCAGGCATGCGGCTATGTATAAATGGTGGACATGGAAGGGATCAAGGGTGTTGGCACAAGTTTACAAAACTTGGTTTGCCAGAACCTGGAGGGGAACTGGAAATACAAGAATTCAAACATGCAGTACACCCAACGTTTTCAAAAGCTAACGAAGGCATCTTAGCAGAAAGGTTACAGTCCAAGGTAGGAAAGATGTACGCCCTGTCACCTTACAGAAATGTCTGGAGGGAAGACGTTGAGTAACCAGATAGGATATTGGTATGCTCTTCTACCTTACGGAAATGTCGGCTATTGCGGAAAGAGAAATATGAGGATTAATATTCTTTTTATCCCCGTACAGACATCAGAAAATGGAGTGCCAAACTCTAGTGGCTACAATTCCGGCATAGAAGGAAGGTTTTCTCGTCAACGAGCCGGAAAACCTTGGCAATCATTCACAAATTGGGATTGTGAATTCTGAAGAAAGGCATGGTTGTTGTCAATCTGGAGAGCCCAGAAACCATCCACGTTGGAGATTTTTATCCCATTAAGGGAATCGAAAGAGAGAAATGACCCCAGGCAATCCAACGTAAACCAGCGGCATACGTTTCATGTCAGCCAATAAACGACTCATCGGTCTTTGCGGCCATGATGAAATCATTCTTGTGCAACCCGTTTACGAAGTGTGTCCACCACTGAACGGTAACCCGCCCCCATTCAAGCACGATCAACGGATGATGGTCTTCTTCTTCCGCAACACGGGCGATCCGATTGGTAAATTCCAATGCTTGGGCATAATTCTTGAACTTAAAGACACGCTGTAAACGCAGAATGCCATCCTGAGTGACGGCCTGCCACTGTGGAACATGGAACATCAGATCGCTGATCTCGGCGTCCGTCAGTTTGGGCTCACCACCGCGGCAGGGAACGCACGACCCGGCAGCCAAATTAACCATCCCAATTCCTCCAATCTCATCTGCGCCAACACGAACCCGATATTACTTCGGGTTCGTGTTGGTTTCTGAAACAGAGTCAGATTTCTCCTCGGAGTTAAACGACTGCCGAAAGGACTGAATGCCTTTTCCAAGCTCGCCCATGGTTTTGGCCAGGCGACCCGGTCCGAAGATGAGGACAACCACTACAAGAACGATCAAAAGTTCGGGGAGACCAATATCAAACATTGAATATTTCCTTTCATACCAAAGTGTAAAACTGGAGGGTTAGAATCTGATTAATCTGGAAAATCAAAGAGCCTCACGGATCTGCCGTGAGGCTCTTTGATTTTGTCGTATCAACCTATCAATTGCGGGATGCTTGCCACATCTCTTGGATTGCTCAAGTGAATCCGCAAGACCTTTCGTCCATTTTCGATCAAGGCTTCGTAATCGCCAAGTGCCTGTGCGCGGATTAGGGTGCCAAACGTGAGCCCCTCGGTGGGGATTTCAAAATCCGCCTCAGGTTCGGCAGTGATCACCAGGAACAAGGCATTACCAGGTCCACCCTTGTGGAATTGGCCTGTGGAATGTTGGAAGCGCGGTCCAAAACCTGCAGCAACAGCATTGCCGGTCTTCGCGCGGATGGCCACTCGCAATTCCTGCAAGGACTCAATCATCTTGTCATCACGCGGCAGATAGGCGTTGATGGCAACATATCCATTCGGTTGTGCATTACGAAGAAAATTGTTGAGTACGTCAGCCAGTGACTTTCCGTTCACACTGGATGATGAATAGACGGTGAAATCTTCGCCCTGCCAGGCAGGTTTACCTTCATCCAATTGACCGGTCTTTTGATAATCAGCAATCTTGGCTTTGGTAATCTTTTTGCTGCTTTCGACATTGGGCTGATCGAACGCATTCACACCCAGGATCGAGCAGGCAATAGATGTTGCCACTTCCCAGCGATACATCTCAGCGGCGGTCTCGTAAAAGTCAGAAATCATAAACTCAATGACCGGATGTCCGGCTTCACGCAGGGACTTCATTGCTGTGTCCAATTCGCCTGTTCTACGCAAATAGACAAAGGCACGGTCGTTCCCATAGACACTTACATCACCCAGGGGTTCCAACGGCACAGGCAGGATTCCCTTTCCATGCTTGCCACTGGATTCGGCGATGATCTGCTCGACCCAACCTGCCATTGCAGAGAGAGGCGCATCGCACAGGACCGTGAGTTTGTCGCGGCCAGTAAGGGCGGCTTCTGCCATTACCGCTGCCAAGGCCAGCCCCGGGTTGCGCGCCACTGGTACAGACTCGGCACACTGGGCGCGCATCCATTCCGCGCGACCGATGAAGCGATCAAGGTCCACGCCAAGCAATGCCGCCGGGACCATTCCATAATCTGTCAGTGCAGAGAAGCGACCGCCAACGGTTTTGTCAGAAGAAAATATCTTGCGAAAGTTATGTTTGCGAGCCAAGGCCTCAAGTGAAGTACCAGGATCGGTGGTGGCAATAAAGTGCGATCCATCACCGTTGCTTAACTTCCAGAAATAATCAAAAGCTGCCATCACTTCGGCCGTACCGCCCGACTTGCTGGCAACAATATATAAGCTCTTTTCAGGCGGGAAATTTGCCGCAGTCAACGCCACCTGCTCAGGGTCGGTTGAGTCCAGGATGGCCAGGGAAAGAGGAGCATCGATCTTGGCAGCAGCTTGCAATGAACTCAGCACCTCTGCCGTCAACGAAGATCCACCCATCCCCAATACCAACACTCGGTGAATCCCCTCTTTGTGAATTTCATCTGCAAATGTCTTGTAGGCAGGGATCAATTCGCGCGCTTTCTGCGGGGAATCGAGCCAGCCCATGCGAATCTTCACTTCCGCTTGCCCTGCAGGGTCATTTGTCCACAAGGTGGGGTCGTGCGCCCACATACGCGTATGGACAGAGTCCGCTTCGAGGTGAGCCAGACGTTTGGAAACGGAATCGGCAATCGGTCCAAGAGAGGAGACGGCGCTCTTCCTCCGCTCTTCGATCGTTCCAAGGAGTTGCGTGAACGCATCCGCAAAGGCTTTAACTCCTTCTTCTTCCAATTCCCACGTGACCTGATCCATTGAGATGCCAGCAGCTTCCAGTTTCTTCAACGCATCTTTTGCGAGTTCCAGATCACGTGTTAATGTAGATGCCGCAACACCATGATCTTTGAATGCATCCAGCGTGGCGGGCGGAACGGTGTTGACCGTTTCAGGACCGATGAGGTTGTCAACATAGATCGTGTCGGGGTAGGCAGGGTTTTTGGTGCTGGTGCTTGCCCACAACGGACGTTGGACACGAGCGCCCTTGACCTTGAGATTCTCCCAGCGACGCCCAGCGAATACTTTTTGATACTCATCATACGCCAACTTCGCATTGGCGATGGCCGCTTTGCCCTTGAGCGAATCATCCGTGAGTTTCGGATCGATCTTGGTATCCACGCGAGAGACAAAGAACGACGCGACCGAGGCGATATGTTCTATCGAATGCCCGGCGGCGAGGTGATCCTCCAAGCCGCTGAGGTATGCTTCCATCACTTCTGCATACCGCGCAAGCGAAAAGATCAACGTAACATTGACATTGACTCCGACAGAGATCGCTTTGCGAATGGCCGGAATGCCTGCCTTTGTAGCAGGAATTTTGACCATGAGATTCGGGCGATGGACACGCGCCCATAACTGTTCCACCTGGGCGATGGTTGCATCGGTATCGTTGGCAATGAATGGGCTGACCTCCAGGCTGACATATCCATCGCCGCCATTTGTTTCTTCGTAAAGCGGGGCAAAGGCGTCGCATGCAGCACGGATATCTTCAATGGCGAGCTGCCAGAAGATCTTCTCTGCATCCCAACCCGCCCAGGCGAGAGACTTGAGAGCCGAATCATAATCGGTGGATTTGGCGATGGCATTGTTGAAGATCGTCGGATTGGACGTGACACCGCGAATATCGCCGCGTTCGATCATGGCTTTCAGTTCGCCACTCTCCAGCAGTTTTCGCTGGATGTTGTCATACCAAATGGATTGACCTAATTGTGTTAATTTTGAGATTGAGTTCATGGTTACTTCCGTTTCTAGGTTTAAGGATTAGGCGAATTCGACCAAATCGCTACCCTTGTATTTTTCCAGTCTCTTCCAGTTCGTGGATCTTTCCAACACGCCGCGCCAACCGTTCGCCACCTGCATCGTTTCCTTGATAGGCTGCATTCAAAAATGCTGGAACAAGCACTTTGACCAGTTCAGGTCCAATAATGCGTCCGCCAAGACAAAGTACATTCATATCATCATGCATGACCCCTTGTGCGGCAGAATACGTATCATGACATATGGATGCGTACACGCCTTTCATCTTATTTGCGGCAATGCACGCGCCGACACCTGAGCCGCAACATAAAATTCCGCGTTCCGCTTTGCCAGTTTGAACGGCATGGCCAACCTTCTCGGCAAAATCTGGAAAGTCCACCGGATCAGTGCTGTTCGTACCCACATCGATGGGCTCATGCCCCGCTTCACGCACGGCATCCAACACTGTTTGTTTAAGCGGAAATCCCGCATGGTCAAATCCAACAACAACTTTCATACTTCCTCAAATCTAAAACCAGTTTGCACCGATCAAACGTCCAATGCCCACAATGAAGAGAAATATCCCTACAACAAAATAGACGATTCGGGCAACCACATCACCCAGGATGCGGTTCAATATCTTCCCGGAATGGCTGACGATGCGCCAGTTCAGCGCAGCGCCAACCATTGTCAAGACACCAATCACCAGAAGGAGCAGACCAATGGCCAGCGGATTGTCAGTTGTCACAATAATTCTTTCGCCTTTGCAACTACATTCTCAACCGTGAACCCGAACTTCTCGAAGATGGTCTTCGCAGGAGCAGATGCACCGTAATGATCGATCCCGATACAGGATTTTGCGTATCGTTCCCAGCCGAGGGTGGCTGCTGCTTCGACAGCGAGTCGTGCCGTGATGTTCTTCGGTAGCACGGACTCACGATAGGCTTCATCCTGCGCTTCGAACAGATCCCAGCTTGGGAAGGAGACGACGCGTACGCCGTGTCCTTCATCTGCCAGTTTTTGAGCCGCTTCGAAGACGAGACTCACCTCTGAGCCGGATGCCATCAAGATGATCTCGGGAGTTCCAAAATCCTTCAACACATAAGCGCCTTTTTCCAAACCACCATTCGCGGTGCCTTCGAGCGTTGGAAGATTCTGGCGGGACAAGGCGAGCGCGGTCGGGCGGTTGCGGTTCGAGATGGCCACTTTCCATCCCTGTGCAACCTCATTTGCATCAGCCGGGCGGATCACCGTCAACTGTGGAGTCGCGCGCAATGAAGCGAGTTGTTCGATTGGCTGATGCGTGGGTCCATCTTCACCAAGTCCTACACTATCGTGCGTAAAAACAAAAATAGACGGGATATGCGAGATCGCCGCGATGCGAACCGCGGGCTTCATATAGTCGGCAAAGATGAGGAATGTGCCGCCGTACGCAATAAGCCCGCCGAACAGGTTGATTCCATTCAACGCCGCACCCATTCCATGTTCGCGCACGCCAAAGCGGAGGTAACGCCCGGATGGATTGTCTTTCTGGAAATCACCAGCCTGATCAAACAGGGTATTGTTGGAAGGAGTCAGATCCGCGGAACCGCCGATCAATTCAGGAAGTTTTGGAGCCAGAGCATTCAGCACTTTCCCTGAAGAAGCGCGCGTTGCCATACCTTTCGCATCCACTTGGAATACTGGCAAAGCGTTTTCCCAATCTTCAGGCAATTGACCAGACAGTCGTCGAGTCAAGTCAGTACCTAGTGCAGGATGAAGTCGCTTATAGGCATCAAATTTCATCTTCCAGTCATATTCATACTCGCGACCGCGGTCCACAGCTTTGCGGTAGAACGCCAGCACATCGTCAGGGATAAAGAAGCGCGGCTCCACCGGCCAGCCCAAATGTTCCTTTGCTGCGTTCAACTCTTCGTCGCCAAGCGGTTCGCCATGCGCCTTGGATGTTCCCTGCTTCTTGGGTGAACCAAAACCGATTGTTGTACGGCATGCGATCAAGGATGGACGCGGGTCCGCTTTAGCAGCACGGATGGCGGTATCGATTGCATCAACATCGTTACCGTCAGCCACTTTTTGCACGTGCCAACCGTACGCTTCGAAACGTGCAGCCCGGTCTTCGGTGAACGCAATATCGGTTGAGCCGTCAATCGAGATATGATTGTCATCGTATAAATAGATAATGCGCCCTAATTGCAGATGCCCAGCCAAAGAGGCCGCTTCAGAGGCAACACCTTCCATCAGGTCGCCGTCAGTGACAATACCGTAGATGAAGGATTGGATAAGTTCGTGCCCAGGTTTGTTAAAAGTAGCCGCCAAATGTGTGGCGGCGATAGCCATGCCCACGCCGGTGGCAAACCCCTGCCCAAGCGGGCCGGTCGTTGTCTCGACACCGGGGGTGGGACCGTATTCCGGGTGACCCGGTGTTTTGCTTTCCCATTGACGGAAATTTCGGATATCGTCGAGTGACAGGTCATATCCTGTCAGATGCAACAAGGAATAAAGGAGCATGGAACCATGCCCACCCGAGAGGATGAAGCGGTCACGTCCCATCCATTTGGGATTGCGCGGGTTATGGCGTAAATGACGCGCCCAAATTGTGTACGCCATCGCGGCGGCTCCCATGGGAAGCCCCGGATGACCTGAATTCGCCTGCTGAACGGCATCCGCACTAAGAAAGCGGAGAGTATTGATTGCACGAAGCTGAAGATCGTCTGACATAAAAACCTGCCTAAATGAGATGCTCCATTTTACCATCGGCGCAAGGAGGATATAATCGTCATTATTCTTGGAAATCACGGGAGATTGTCACTTGCATCACCACACATCGATCGCAGAACAATTCGTTTCGCAGGGCCAAATCATCGAAGTGCATGAGTTCGGGAATGGCAACATCAATGACACATATCTCGTTACAACCGATTTGGAAGAGAAACATTTCGTATTACAACGGATCAATACGCAAGTCTTCAAACAACCAAAGCTCATCATGCAAAATATGCGAGCTTTTACCGAGCACATGCGCCGTCGCGCGCGCGAGGAGGGACATCACTGGATCATGCCGCGTGTGTTGAGCGCCAAAGACGGGAACGATTATTATCTCGACACAGAAGCGAACTTCTGGCGTGCCATCAGCTATGTTCCAAATGCACGTTCATTCGACACGATCATCGATCTCGATCATGCCCGTGAAGTAGGGTATGCGCTTGGCACCTTCCAACATCTCATCAGTGATATGCCCATTGCAACGCTGGCAGACACACTGGAAGGGTTTCACATCACACCCCGCTACCTGCAGCATTTCGATAAAACCTTGTCAAGCAATGGATATCATACCAGCACCGAAGTTCGATATAGTTTGGAGTTCATTGCAAAGCGACGCGATTGGGCACATGTATTGGAGGATGCACGTGAGCAAGGTAAGCTGCCATTGCGCCCTGTGCATGGTGACCCCAAGGTCAATAATGTGATGATCGAAGAAAGGACAGGACGCGCGATCAGTCTGGTGGATCTCGACACAGTCAAACCCGGACTTATCCACTATGATATCGGTGACTGCATGCGCTCGGGATGTAACCCACTTGGGGAGGAAACAGAGAACTGGGAGTCGGTTCATTTCGAGCCGGAGATTGGTCAGGCGATCCTGACAGGCTATCTCACTCAGGCGCGCCACTTCCTGACCGAAGCCGATTACGAATATCTGTTTGACTCGATCCGCCTGATTGCCTTCGAACTGGGCGTCCGCTTCTTTACAGACCACCTGGCAGGGAACGTGTATTTCAAAGTAAAGCACCCAGAGCACAATCTGCAACGCGCACTTGTCCAATTTAGATTGACCGAGTCCATTGAAACTCATGAGACAGATATCCGCAATATCATCCAAAGCATGGTCACACGCGCGATATGACGGAATTATCCTTTACGCTGTTTCCCTTTCCTGATCAGAACCTGCCTGACATACAGATCACAGGGCAAATCTCACGAAAAAACAATCTATTGACTGTCCACTACTCGCTGACCGGTTCAGTCGAAGTCGTTCTTTTCCCAAGCGCATCACTTCAACCTGCTCGTAAAGATGACCTCTGGAAAGCGACTTGTTTTGAATTTTTCTTGTCCATTCCAAACCAACCACAATATTGGGAATTCAATATATCGCCCTCGGGCCATTGGAACGTTTACAAAATGGATGCATATCGCAGGGTTGGCTTTCGGGAGGAAACACAATTTCAGCAGTTGCCTTTTTCATATAGGATCGGAGCGGGGTATATTTCAGTGAAAGTTGCAGTTGATCTGAGTCCCATCATTCAGGCAAAAGATACCGTTCAAGCGGGGGTCACCAGCATCATCCGAACAAGAGACAGCCACGAATCCTACTGGGCGCTCGCACATCCCCAACCTCAGGCAGACTTTCACCTGCGAGAAAGTTTTGTTCTCAAAATTTAATAACAGAGAAAATGATTTTCATAACTTGACTCTCCACACCAGCGAACTATACTGAGTCCATAAGAATGTCGCGGAGGGCATATGAAAATTTTGATCTTGGGCGGGTACGGTTCGACGGGGAAACTACTGGCAAAACATCTGTTGCAACAAACCAATCACGAGATTGTCATTGCCGGTCGAAACCTTGCGAAGGCAAATGAACTTGTGAACAAACTTGACGATAAGCGTATTTCTGCACGTATTGTAGATGCTGCAAACGCAGACTCGCTCAGGGATGGGCTTAAGGACATCGACTTTCTGCTTGTCGCTTCGCCTACAACACACAGCGCGCAAATAGTTATTCAAGCTGCAATCGATGCAGGCGTAGATTATCTCGATGTGCAGCTATCTGACTCAAAATTGGCGGCCCTCCGCGCCCGTGAAGAGGAGATCAAAAGAAGAGGACTATGCTTCATCACAGAGGCTGGCTATCACCCTGGGTTGCCATCAGCGATGGTCCGCTATGCTGCTAGGAAGCTGGATACGATCGAATCTGCATTGACAGCCGGATATCTCAACATCGGCAATCTTCCCTACACCGAAGCTGTAGACGAGTTAATGGAAGGGTTTCTCCATTATCAGGCACAGGTTTTCAAAAACGGCGCATGGACTAAACCCAGCAGTTGGGATGTCCGCAAATTCGATTTTGGACCTGAGATCGGAAAACGTGATTGTTATTCCATGTTCTTTGAGGAAATGCGCTGCCTGCCAGAGATGTACCCCACACTCAAGAATACAGGCTTTTATATTTCAGGCTCGAATTGGGTTGCCGACCTACTGATCACACCTATTGTAATGATCGGGCTAAAGCTCTTCCCGAAGCGTGGAATTCGTCCCCTGGGAAAGTTGATGTGGTGGGCTATGGGACAAGCCAAACCGCCATATAAAGTTGTTCTCAAAGTGGAAGCAACAGGTCTACTCAACGGCAGTCCGGTCAAGATCCACGCGAGATGCGAGCACGAGGATGGCTATGAATTAACCGCCATTCCAGTCGTCGCTTTTTTGATGCAGTACGAGAAAATCCGCAAACCAGGCCTGCACATGATGGGATATCTTCCGGAACCCGAGCAACTTTTCGAAGACATCGAACACATGGGCGCCGGTATGATAACCAGCAGCGAGCCAATTTAAAAGATTATTCCTCTGTATCCTTGAGTAGAATAGCCTTGTTCTTCGCCATACGGACTCGCCTGGGCTCATTGGCAAACGCCCACGCCACATATGACGCCATCAACGCATCCAGCTCATGGGCAGAATATGTGTTTTCAAACGGAAGGATTCCCTGAATTAATTTGTGCCGCGTAATCTCTTCAAAAAAATCCATGGGGTCGGGGATCTGCAACCGTTCATCGTAGAGTAGCAGAGCACGCTGGATACGCCCTTCGACACTTCGCTGCGACAGCAATTTCCTTTCACAAAGCACTCGGTAGCCATCATGAGCATCCGTCTCCATCCATCGGTGCGAACTATTCCACGAAGCCTGTTTGAAGCCCGCCTGGGCAAGTTCCTTTTTGAAATCTCCCAATACCGGTGAGGACGAGTGGATCGCAAGGGTAATGGCTTCATACTCCTGCAAACATAAAACAGACTCTGGCAACGTCCATTTATGAATGGTAAGGATTCTTAAGTCTTCATCCAACGCCGCAAACGTGACGGGTTTACGTCCGGAGGAGATATCTATACCTGCAAAAATAATTGGATCGGAAGTCATAGTAATATTCCTCATCGCCATCTGTTCCATATCAGTGTAGCCGAAATGAGACTCGAATGCAACCAACTCAACGCCGAATCATCCACTCACTTCTTTTGATCCTGGGGGTCGCCTGGACCCTGGTCAGTGCCGATAAAACCGGGAACACTACCGCAGGAAAGATCCCCGCACCGCAGCAGGGGTTTCTCGCGCCTGATTTTGAATTAAAGACACTTTCTGGCGACACTATGAAACTCTCCAACCTGCGCGGTCAGGCAGTATTGGTCAATTTGTGGGCTACCTGGTGCCCGCCCTGTCGTGCTGAGATGCAAACGATCGAATCCATGTATAACGAATACAAGGACCAGGGATTCACTGTCCTTGCCGTAAACATGACCTACCAGGATAACCTGCTGGATGTGGCGCCGTTCATGGAGGAACAAGGATTAACCTTTCCCATTTTGCTGGATGAAACGGGAGAAATGGGAACCGCCTATCAACTGAAATCACTGCCATCGTCCTACTTCATTGACCGCGAAGGCATCATCCATGAAGTGGTCATCGGCGGACCAATGGCAGAAGCGCTCCTGCGAACCCGCATTGAGGCAATATTGAAATAACGAGGCGCAAGGAAGCCTTTACCATGATCACATTCTTCCGTTCCGTTTTCGCTCCGCCCAGACATTTGATAGTGCTTCTCGCCGCGTTATGGCTGGGACTTACGCTTGCCGAGAAACGGGCTGAGCGGCATGGCATTTCAAAAGAGTCGCTCAACAATATCGTTTACTATAGCGTTCTCGGTTACATCATCGGTGGACGCGTGCTGTTTGCGCTTACGAACTTCACCACATTCACGAAAAGTCCGTTGAGCATTTTCTCGCTAAATATTGATCTGTTCGATCCAACCGCGGCACTGATTACCGGGGGCCTGGTTGGTTTTATTTATGGGCAGCGACAAAAGCTTCCATTGTGGGCTACGCTTGATGCCCTGACTCCTTTATTTGCGATTCTTGCAATTGGGCTGTCGCTTTCGCATCTCGCCGCTGGGACGGCCTTCGGCAAGCCAACAACCGTTCCCTGGGGAATGGAACTTTGGAATGCCACGCGTCACCCATCGCAGGTATATGAGTTCATGGCTTCCCTTCTCGTTTTCGGGTTTCTGTGGCTCCGAAAACCCATTTCGTTGGAAGGGGTAGATTTCTTCCTGTTTGTATCTTTAACAGCAGGCGCACGTCTTTTTTTGGAGGCGTTCCGGGGTGACAGTACATTGATCTTTGGCGGGATACGTCAGGCACAAATCATCGCCTGGATCGTGCTTGCTGCGGCGTTGATCGCAAGCGAGTCGATTCGCAGGGAGGAAAAACCCTCTTAAAAAGAAATCCGCCTCCAGCCAGGTTGGAGGCGAACCTTCATTTATGCACGAAGCGCAATGGGTTTTAGATACGAATCGAGCAGGGCATCCATTTGCTCGAAGGATTCACAGACAAAGAACATCGGGTTGAAAGCATACACGGTTTTCGGAATGCGGGCGATCGTTTCCACGTCAAATGGCGCCAGGATCACTTCTCCGCCGAAATATCCATCGCGTGAGATTCCCAACGACTGATACAACGAGTGAACGACGTTCCAACCCTGATCCTGCGATGACATCTGCCCACGGCGATGCAGGTCATTGACTCCGTCAATGACGCGATAAACATCTGCCTTGTGAGTATTGAACAGACCATTTAACTGCTCGAACACATTTGAACTGTAATTGATCACATTATCGCGTGAAAGCCGATAGAACTCCATGATCGTGTTCGCAAACTCGGCCCGCCCAGAGATGATCCCCGCTCCAAAAACTTTGAAACGATTATCCTCCATCACCAACCCAAACTCGGTGCTATACCAGGCGAGGCGCTTGATCACCTCGCGTTCGTCCTGCGTCGCTTTCATATACGCCGGAGCAAACTTGTCCTCGATACGCGCGTAAAATTCCATTGTCAGGTAGGGTAGATGCCCAAAGATGTCATGGAACATATCTGGCTCAGGTGTAAACTCCATCTGGTCGCGCGTACGCAAATAATCGGTGATTAGGAAAATTCTTTTTGCAAATTTCTTGTACCAATCATCAGCTAGTGTATACCGGATAACTGTGCGTTCGATACGCCAACCTGTACGCGGTGTGATATGCGCGTTGAGATGTGCAACAGTCGGGATGCGATGAGAGTCAAGTTCAAGCAAGCTCAATCCATTCTTATATTCCCCACATAGATGTTCCATCAGATAGGGCTGACGGATGCCCGCAAACAAATCCGCCCAGATGGCATGGTGTTCTTCAGAAAACGCGATCTCCTGATTCTCAGTCGAATACTCCTGCAATGGATCAATGTGCTGTTCGGCAATATCACCGGTATAGACCGGCATGCTTTGATTCTCGGTCATGCGATGCCCTTTCTCAAAAAGTATTGTAGAACACGAACATTGCAATAGTCGCCAGATTGTGATGCCATATTATCACCACCAAAAACCAAAGTCAAGAATAGGACATACCTAGTCCAATATAAGAGCCATCCTATTTTGAGCAAAATGATAAAATCCGTCTGGATGAACACGCCATTGATGGATAAAACGATCCTGATCACAGGTGCAGCCAAACGTGTGGGACGGATCTTTGCGCTTGCCTGTGCGCGAGCAGGTGCAGATGTCGTCATCCACCATGCTCATTCGGATGATGAGGCGGAATCGGTTCATGCAGAAATCATTGGACTCGGGCGCAAGGCATGGGTTGTCAAAGCGGATCTGGGCGATTCATCCCAAGCCGAAAGCTTGATCCCATTGGTCAACAGATCCACTCCTCTGCATGGACTTGTGAACAGCGCGGCGATCTTCGAGCCCCTTTCTTTCGAGACAACATCGCACGACGACTGGCAAAAACATTTACAGATCAACCTGACGGCACCATTCCTGTTATGCCAGGCGTTTGCAAAACAAGCGCATGAAGGTGCACGCATCGTCAATATTCTTGATTGGCGTGCTCTGCGACCAGGTGCAGACCACCTCCCGTATACGATCAGCAAAGCAGCGCTTGCATCGCTCACGAAGTCCCTGGCGATCGCTTTGGCGCCAAAAATCATCGTAAATGGACTCGCCCTCGGCGCGATCCTCCCGCCTGCCAATGGGACAAGGAATCCGGATATTATTAGGAATGTTCCGTTACAAAGATGGGCAAATGAAAACGAAGTGGAAGATGCATTATTGTTCCTGCTTACATGCCCAACCTATATCACTGGCGACATCATCCACCTGGATGGAGGCAGGCACCTGGTTTGATTAGCTACAGTTCAGTAAAAGCGTAAATCATAAACAATTGGCACAAAATACATCTTGCCTATACGCAAAACATAAAGGATACTCTACCATGGACAAGGTCATTATCAAGAATTTGCTTGCACGCGGCATCATCGGCGTGCATGACTGGGAACGCAAGCGAGCCCAGAATATTTTGATCAACATCACTATGTTCACCGATACCCGTTTCGCCGGACAAACCGACAACCTGAATGACTGTATCAACTATAGCACCATGAGCAAGAAAGTGCTCGCCCATGCAGAGAGTGTGAACCGACTCACTGTAGAGGCGCTGGCAAATGACCTTGCCAAGATCTGCCTGGAGGAAAAAGGTGTGCAGAAGGTTATCGTAAGCGTGGAAAAACCGGGCGCTGTCCGTTTTGCGGAATCGGTCGGCGTGGAGATCGAACGCAGCCTGGATGAATGAAATACATCTTGCATACTTAAGCCTTGGGTCGAATATTCAGCCCGAACGAAATCTCGTCAAGGCAATTCAGCGATTACAGGAGCATGGAGAAACAAAAAGGATCTCCAGCGCCTGGGAATCCGAGTCAGTTGGCGCAGAAGGTCCCCATTACCTGAACGCCTGCGTTTTATATGCCGCTCGGATGAATGTTGTGGAATTAAAAAATCAGGTGCTCCTCCCCATTGAAGCAGAACTCGGACGGATCAGGACTGAAAACCAATTTGCGCCACGTACCATGGATATCGACATTATCATATTCGATGGAAAATCCTGCGACGACAAATTTTGGGAGCAGGCATTTGTCGTTGTTCCGCTGGCAGAGATCCACCCTGAGGCTGAAAATCCCATCACGCGTGAACCCATAATAGAAACAGCAACGCGCCTCCGCAAAGATGTCTGGATGGAGACGCGTCGGGATGTGCTACGCCAGTTTAATGGGAACAGATCCACAGCTTAGATCTGAAGCGGCTTGCTGCCTCTGCTGATGTTATCCAGGAATTCCTGTCGAGTGGCAGGGTTCTTGCGGAACGCTCCATGCATTGCCGACGTTGTCATACGGGCATCGTGTTTTTTTACACCACGCATCATCGAACACAAGTGCATCCCTTCCACCACTACCGCCACACCCTGCGGCTCCAGCGTTGTTTGGATCAGATCAGCGATCTGACGCGTCATCCGTTCCTGCACCTGCAGCCGGCGGGCATACATATCCACGATGCGGGGAATCTTCGAAAGACCGATCACCTTGCCGGCCGGCAGGTACGCAACATGCGCCCGTCCTAAAAATGGCAGCATGTGATGCTCGCAGAGACTATAGAATTCGATATCGCGTACAAGTACCATTTCATCATAGTTAATGTTGAAAAGGGCGTCATTGATGATCCTGGTTGGATCCATGCCATAACCGCTCAACAATTCAGTGTACATACGCGCCACACGGTCAGGTGTATTTCGCAATCCTTCTCGCTCTGGATCCTCCCCTAACGCCTTGAGTAAATCATGGACGTTCCTTCGCGCCGAATCAATGTCGATAGCTTCAGAATAGTACGCCCGTTCATCCATATCATCGTCAAATTCCATTATCGCTCCTTGATAAAACCAGCCCGACAATTGTCGGGCTGGTTGATCAACTTTAAATTCTAGCCAACCACGGGTTCAATTAAACCATACGTTCCGTTGCGGCGGCGATATAGAACCTGGATCGAATTTTGTTCAGCATTGAAGAAAATAAAGAAGTTGTCGTGTCCAAGCAGCCTCATTTGTTCAACTGCTTCATCCTCATCCATCGGCAGCACAATGAATTTCTTGCGTCGCGCGATCAGCGGCAGAAGTTCACCGGTTTCCTCATCCACCGGCAGGTTCTCCTCTATCACTTCGGCAGCAGACCGTCCATCACCGCGCCCGCGATTACGTTTGCCTTTATAACGCTCCACCTGGCGCATCATCTTGTCCAGCGCCACATCGAAGGCAGCATGAATGTCATCCGCCCGTTCCTCAGTGCGAAGGATGAATCCTTTCCCATGTGCCGTGATCTGTGCGACTTGTCGGTCCGTGGCGCTGCGAGCCGATTTAACATGAGACACCTCAACACGAACTTCCTCGATCTCTTGGAGGTGGCGTTCAAGTTTGACGGCCTTCTTTTCTATATATTCCCGTACATTATCCGCCAATCTCATATTGCGTGCCACGATCTCAATCTTTTCAGTCATAGGAGCCTCCTGAAATGAGTTTCAATTGCCCTTATAGGCAATTGTCAAACACGACTTAAGTCATGATGCGAAAGCGCACGCGCGATCGTCAACACATACACATCCCGCGCACCTGCATGAAGCAACGCGTTCGTACAAGAAGAAACAGTGGACCCGGTGGTTGCAACATCATCCATCAACAGGACCGATTTTCGGTTCACCACTTTTGGGTCAGCCTGATATGCATTCTCAACATTTTCCTGACGCTGGGAGATGTTCAAACCAACCTGCGAACGAGTTTCGCGTGCCTTCCACAATGCCCATGGTGCATACTCCAATTCAACCGCATAAGCCAAAGGTTCAGCCACAAGGGCAACTTGATTGTATCCTCTTTCCCGGAATCGTTTCTTCCCCAATGGAACAGGTATCATCAGGTCGATTTCCCAATGCAAAGACTGCAAAAATTCGGCCAGCTGAATCGCCAAAGGTTCACCAATCCCCTTATTGCGGCGATATTTCATGGTGTGAAGTCCATCTTGAATGGGGGAATCAAAAACCGCCCATGACCTCATCGAATGGTAAGCAGGCGGATTTGAGACACATTTCTCGCAAATACCCGGCTTGCTGGTGGGTATGCCACATTTATCGCAAAATGGGCGGGTAATTCTCGGAACTCGTCCCTGACATTCCGGACACCAGCGCCAACCTGTTTTTCCGCACCCGCCGCAAACCGGCGGGAAGAGTAGGTCCAACCCGCTCCAGGTCCATCGGAATAAACGATACGACCAGGGTACCTTGCTCACAAAAGTGATGATTTCTTAACCGAGAGTCGTCATGATTTGCATTGCGGCAGGTGTCAAAATGATGATCATGATCGAAGGAAAGATCAAAAGAGCCATCGGGATAAGCATTTTGACAGGTGCCTTATGTGCTTCTTCTTCCGCACGTTGTCGACGCTTCATACGCATCTGATCGGACTGAATACGCAACACTTTCGCCATACTTACACCCAATTGTTCACTTTGAATGATTGCAGCGACAAAACTGGTCATTTCAGGGATGCCAAGTCTGTCGGCCATATCCCGTAACGCTTCGCGACGCACTTTGCCAAGTTGAACCTCGCGAATGGCACGGGTAAATGCCAGTGAAAGCTCGTTCTCCCATTTTTCGCTCACTTTCGACATCGCTGCATCGAAACCCAATCCTGCTTCCACACAGATGGTAAGTAGGTCAAGGGCATCTGGCATAGCCTTGCGTATTTCCGTTTGGCGCCTGGTAATTCGGCTCGTAAGCATCAGGTGCGGCAGGTAAAAACCAGCAAACGTTGCGCCACCAATATACATAAAATTATCATTTGGATTCGATGGCGGTGAAATCAGAACAACCGCAGTCAGGAATCCGCCAAATACCACGGCCAGAATGAAACGAATTGCCAGAAATGTAGATGCGTCAATCGGCCAGGGATTGCCTGCCAACTCCATCCGTCTCGAAGTATCTTGTATGGCTTTTTGAGGAGTAAAACGTGCAGAGAATTCACCAATACGGCGGATCATCGGAATGATGACACGCTCCGCAAACGGTTGTGAAAGTTCGATCTCTTCAAGGGATTTGATATCATCCCCTCGTTGGATGAATTCGGCCAGACGCGCCTGCAATGGATCATCATCATCCCCCTGTGCGTTCCTCCTTACGCTAAATATGATAATCACAATTGCGACGACCAATACAACCGCGCCAAAGATAATTAGACCCATCTTTACACCTCAATATCGGCTATCTTCATCATAACGAAATAGCCCGAAGCGATCATACCAACGATTGTACCCACCGCAAGCCAGCCGCACAACGGGCCTCGGTCAAAGAAGCTTCCGATATAATCTGGGCTCACAAACCAGAGAGCCAGACTCAGAAAGACAGGAATGAGAGAAAGTACAGCTCCAGATGTTCGAACACTGGCGGTCATCACTCTGATCTCACCCTTGATACGTACACGCTCACGAATCGTGAAGGAGATGGTGTCCAGGATCTCAGACAGGTTACCACCCACCTCACGCTGCACATTGATGGCAGTCACAACAAAGTCCAGGTCATCACTGGGAATACGCCGAAGTAGATTCTCCAAGGCGCTCTCCATAGGGATACCGATCTGCATTTCCTGCACAACACGACGAAATTCATCACAGATTGGAGAGGGCAATTCACGACTGACAGCCTCCAGAGCCTGCATGGTGGAATACCCAGCACGTAAGCCATTCACCATCAAGTTGAGCATGTCAGCCAGCTGATCATTGAATTTGAACAAGCGAACCGTTTGCTGTCGTTTAACGTAAAAACGGGGAAGAAAGAAACCGATCACACCGCCAATGAGGGCAGAAGCAATGTGAGGTTGAAGCAAATATCCCAACAATGCCATGACGATGACAGCCATGAATATCAACGCAAAATATTCAGCAACTTTGAACTTCAGGTCTGCACGCGCCAGTTCACGAGCAACCCGATCGCCCATCGAAGAACCTGCAACTCTTCGATTCAGCCACTCGGTTGCCGCGCTCCTTCCCTCTGCCCTCGCGGACTCTTGCTTATCGTCGTCCAGATAGCGGCCCAGTCGCTCCTCAACCAATGACCGCTCCCTGGTGACGTCTAGTACCACGCCGACGATCAGGAGGATCAGAAGAACGACACCCCCACCGATTAAGAACATGATATTCATACGGTTCCTGTCAATTCCTTTGATTAATAGCGACGGCGTTCTCCGATACCAAATATCGAGGGAGGCAGGTTGATTCCAGCAGTTTCTATCTTTTCCATAAATTTGGGGCGCAGGCCAGTCGGTCGCAGCCGTCCGACAATCTTTCCATTTTCCATGCCGGTCTGTTCAAAAACAAAAATATCCGTCATGGTGATCACGTCGCCTTCCATGCCACTGACTTCGGTAACGGCTGTCACCTTACGAGTACCATCCCGCATACGTTCCTGCTGGCAAATCAGGTCCACAGCACTAGCAACCTGTTCACGAATCGCGCGCACTGGCAGGTCCATTCCAGCCATCAAACACATCGTCTCCACACGCGCAATTGCATCGCGCGGGCTATTGGCATGCGCGGTTGTCATGGATCCGTCATGGCCAGTGTTCATGGCCTGAAGCATATCGAGCGTCTCGCCACCACGGCATTCACCAACGATAATCCGTTCTGGGCGCATACGAAGAGAGTTAATCACCAAATCACGAATGGTAATCTCGCCGCGCCCTTCAATATTGGGTGGCCGAGACTCCAGCGTAACAACGTGTTCCTGGCGAAGCTGAAGTTCTGCAGCGTTTTCAATAGTGATGATACGCTCGTCGCCCGGGATAAAACTGGACATAACATTCAACAGGGTGGTCTTACCAGAACCAGTACCGCCTGAAATCAAGATATTTAATCGAGACTCCACACAGGCCTTCAAGAATTGAACCGCTTCAGCGCTGATGGAGCCGAACTGAATCAATTGGTCAACTGTGATGGGGTTCTTGGAAAATTTACGGATCGTAAGCGTTGGCCCAACCAGCGAGATCGGTGGAATCACAGCATTCACACGAGAACCATCCTGTAAACGCGCATCCACATATGGGCTGGACTCGTCGATACGGCGCCCTAACGGCGCCACAATACGGTCGATAATTCTCATTACATGATCGTTGTTTTCGAACGTTACAGGAACACGATGCAATTTTCCCTTGCGCTCAACATAAACATTCTTGGGTCCATTCACCATAATTTCTGTGATCGTATCATCTTCGAGAAGGGGTTGTAGTGGTCCGAAACCCAGAATCTCAGCTGCGATCTGCTCAAAAAGCCGCGCTCGTTCAGGCCGGGACAGAACAATGTTTTCCTCAGCCAGGATTTGCTCAAACAAATCCTGAATTGTTCGACGCACATCATCTGTCCTTGTTACGTCCATCGAAGGATCCAACTCGGAAAGAAGCTTATTTTGTACCCGGGTCTTAAGATCAAAATATGAACCGGCCTGCGGTGATGTAATAGGAGCATTGACCCGTCTGGACTGCAAGGACGACAGACGTGAACTTTCGCTGCCCTGATTATCAGGTTGCGGTTGATTGGACGAGTTGCCTCCCTGACCCTGTTCAATTCTTTTTAAGAGAGACATCTTTCTGATCTCCTGATTCTAAAAACTACCACCAAAATTAACGCTTTGCACCGAAACGGCCTGGTTCATCAGCCGCTTCCTGTGCGGAAATGCGAGCCCGAACACCTTCTGCCAGCGTAAAGATTCCTCGCGATGCAGGTTGGTTTTTGCTATCCAACACAAATGGAATTCCTCGGTTTACAGCTTTGATCACAGTCGCCTCATCCAGTGGAATTACAGAGGTAACCTCTTGTTTCAAGTTTTCGGCAACGCGTTCAGGGGTAATATTGATACGCTTATCATAGCGGTTCATTGTGAAAAGAATACGCTCGCGTCCAATGCCTAGGGTTTGAATAAGATCAAGGAACAAACGACAATTCTTGATGGACGGAATATCCTGGGTAGTCACCAATACAATCAGATCGCTCACATCGATCGCCGCCAAGGTCACATCTGTCAACATGGAGGCGCTGTCGACAACCACATATGAGTAAATCTGTCGAAGGTATTCCAGAACTGAAGAGAACTGGCTGCTGGATACCTTCTCGGCATACTCCGGCTTGCTTGGAGCGGCCAAGATATGCAAACCAGAACCACCATGCTTAAGCATCACTTCTTCAATAATTTCGGGATCCAGCTCATCGGAACGTGGCGCAAGGTCGATAATGGTATTCTTTCCCTGCTCGTTAACAAAGACCGCCACATCGCCAAACTGGAGGTTGCCATCCACCAGAACCACTCGTGTATCTTCATTGTGAAGAGTTAATGCCAGATTGACAGCGATAGTTGTGCAACCGGTACCGCCTTTAGGGCTGTAAACCACCACGATCTTGCCCTTGGGTGCCCCAAAACCTTGAACAGTGGTGACACTTCCTGAGGAAGATACCGGTTGAACTATTATGTTTTTCGAGCGTTCCACTTGTGCCATGGAACCCGCGCGACGTATTGCCGAAATCAACTCGTCACCCATCGGCGGCTTGGTAAGAAAATCTCGCGCTCCTGCCAACATCGCCCGTCGCATATAGTTCTGGTCGCTCTGCACGGAAAGAATAACGACCTGAACTGATGGCTGTTTTGAACGGATCGCCTCTGTTGCAGTAATACCATCCATATCGGGCATGTTGATATCCATAAGAACCACATCCGGATTCAACTCTTGCGACAATTGGACAGCTTCTTTGCCGGAACGAGCCGTGCCAACTACATCGACATCGGATTCGAATTGTAATAGTTTCCGTACATTCTCCCTTGTTTCGGAAACATCATCAACAATAATGACTCGGATTTTATCTCCAGAAGGCATGCTTGTTAGGACCTCAATTAAAGTAACCGAAAATTGCTATTGCTGAGGCTGAGTGGCAGCATCATTCGGCAACAACGGCGGCGTCAATACATCGATTCGCGGTTGCGTAGCATAGGGTTGCTTTGACGGCAGAGATATATTGTACTGGGTCAGCAAACTCGTGAGAGTCGCCGACTCTGCTGCAAACCGCGATGTGTCATTTGGGTTGCGCAAAGTAAGGTTTAGCATGGCGCCACTATAGACAAAATAACTTAAAGAAATAGAGTCTTGTGGATTTACCATCAACGTTACAATGTCAGGAGATGCCTGCTGTTGAGTCTGGGCAGGAGATGGGGTCGCGTTTGGGTCTGCCGCTGGCGCTTGAAAGCCAAAATTTCCTAGTTTCATCACAACAACATCCTGCAAGATCATTTGGCAGACCAGTCGCGGTCTTTGTGCTTCGGATGGAACTGCATAAAATGGTTGTTGTAAAGTGGGGTCAAGCTCAATGCGCCCTTGACGGGAGGGATCTCCAGTTGTATTGGCTCCTACAGACAAGGTCGGAGGCTGTCCTTCCTGAAAACCAGTTCCTGTTAAAATTGATGTGTAATTTGGAAGTAGTGACTGAAACGCCGGATCAATATCTACAAAAGTCATACAGGCATTAACATTCACGTGTGCGCCATCATTTACACCATAACCAACAAGTGCCAGCCGATTGGTTGGAATACTGGCCGCAACCATTCCAGACGGGATTTGCACCGCCCAGGATGGTCCCGAAATTTCAATAGGTCCTGACCCAACCATTGAAGATGTGATCAGCGTTCCCTGATCCAGTGAAAAACGGGCAGTCTGCCCAACCAATGAACTTTCTTCACTGGCGGTAAACATCACCTCGGCTACATTTTCCGGAGGGATGGAGAATTTTCCAAGCATTTCAGGCGTAATGGTTGTCCCCTGAGGGATATTTTGTGCCGCATAAAACACCTCTGTATAAACCGCTTGAGTAGGCTGGGCCGTCAAGTTGCTGCCAAATTGGGTCCAGGCAAGAGCAAGTAACCCCAGTCCAACCACCACGATCAATACAAGGAATATAAGTATTCTTCCACGACGCATAGACTATTTCTCCTCTCTAACAACACGGCTCTGCCGAGGGAAGGCAAGAACCTAGATATGGGCATTATACAGTATTAACAAGAAACAATAATAGCAAATTGGTAAAAAAGTAGGACTCTGTCCGTAGACAGAGTCCTGATTTGAAACGATGGGTATAAGGTTACGGCAGGGAGCTTGAAATGGTGCTGAAGGTATTGCCGATCTTGGGTCCGAGCAAGCGCATCACTGCAATGACGACGATGGCGACGAGAGCGAGAATGATCGCGTACTCAACCAAACCTTGACCTTTTTCCTTGGGAGCGAATAACATGATGTAATTCCTTTCTAATAATGATTTTGTTTCCGGGGAACATCCTCGGATTGGTTCTATTTTACTTAAACTCGGAAAACCTGCAAGAGACCGCAAGTCCTACAGACTTGCAATCCTGTTATTTCCACTTTACAAGACTGCAATTATTGAGAAGTCGATGAACGGGCAGGAACGGCAAACGAGACACGCGTACCCTTACCTGGGTTACTATCCACTTCAAAGCTACCACCAAGCATTTCAGCCCGTTCCCGAATCAACTTAAGCCCAAGGCTGTTACTCTGCTGAAGCGACTCTGGATCAAATCCCCGACCATTGTCATCCACACTGACACGGACTCGATCCTCACCAAGATCCAACATAACCTTTACCAGGGTGGCCTGGCTATGGCGGGCCGCATTTCCCAAGACTTCCTGAATGGCTCGAAACAACATTACCTCAAGATAAGGCTCAAGGCGTCGTTCGGTTCCTGTAACCGTGATATTGATATCCAGCCCCGCTTGCTCTTTAAATGCATCGCAATAACGTCGCACTGTTGGGACCAACCCAAGATCATCCAGCATCATGGGGCGCAATTCAAAAATAAAATTACGAACCTTCTGGAAGGTCCCCATGGCTGAATTCTTCAGGCTATTCAGTTCTTCACGGGCTTGCGTTGTGTCTACATCCATCAAACGCATGGCAATCTCGGTCTGGAGGATGAAATTAGACAATGCCTGCGCAGGTCCATCATGGATCTGCCTCGAGAGACGCTGGCGTTCTGTTTCCTGTGCATTGACAAGCATCTCAACACTCGTCATCGGGTTCTTGGCACCTGAACCGGCCGCTGACGAAGATGATGAAGCGCTATTAGCATCACGAGCCAATAGCAGGGTCGCCTTAAAGCGTTCCAGATGAGTCTTCTCGTTTTGCAGTTTTTCCAATTGGCCACGCATGACAAGCAAACGCTGTTGGGCATCCAGGGCGGAGTCGTATGCACCACGTATCTCTTGGGGAGGAATCTTATCCAGCTGATTCTGGACCTGTTGAAGATGAGTCGTGATCGCAGCGTTTCGCTGGGACAATTTCAAGACCTCCCCCTGACTCTGTTCAATCATAAGCGTGATCTCGCGCAAAGCCTTTTCCGTTTCATCCAATTCTGCCTGTAAATCCAATCCGCGATCGGCGGATGTAACAAGATCCATCGTCATACCACTACTCCTGATTTTTAACCTGATCGTCCTGCAATTTTACCCACCCGCGTTTTAAGGCATACACAACAGCCTGTGTACGATCCTCCACACCAAACTTCCGCAAAATGGATGTAACATGATTTTTGACCGTCTGATGACTGATGCCCAACAAGCTGGCAATTTCCTTGTTACTCATCCCACGCACGACACAGGATAACACTTCCATTTCACGATCGGAGAGAGGATGGAAAGGAGAGCCCGGTTCGCTGTATGAGCGTCTGGCTCCATCCATTTGTTCATCAATCCAGTGATCCAACTCGCGGCGGTTGAAGATATTTCCTGCCACAGCATATTTTCCATCTGCCACAGCACGAACCGTCTGAGCAAGAACATCAGGACCGATTTCCTTGGCACAATATCCATAAGCCCCGGCAAGGACAGCGTGAATAGCCTGTTCAATGTCATCATACCCGGTCAGAAGAACCACACGTGTAGGCAGGTGCTCTGAAGTGACCTGATGGGTCACCTGCTGACCGTTCATCCCTGGCATATTGACGTCGAGAACTGCTACTTTGGGCTTCAACGAACGAATCATTTGGATCGCGTCATCACCATTGGCAGCCTGGGCAACAATGCGAAAGTCTTTCTCCAGCGAAAGAGTGTCAACGACTCCCTGCCGAAATAGTGGGTGATCATCTGCGACGATCAGTGTTATCTCATTCATCCTTGGCCTGTTTCCCTGAAAGTGTCTTTACCGCTTGTCTCATAAAAAAGTAAGCTCTGCAAACAGAACTGCAGGCTGTAATTCAATTTCGGAGTTTACTTAGTTATGCGGCACTCTGTAATTGAGTATAGCACAGGAGCGAAGAGCGGGCAATTTTCGAATCCATGACGATATATCATCTTCATTTCAATTATCACCTCCATGGATATACCTGAATATGGTCATCGATCTTCATAAGGTTGTAGTGAGAACCACTTGAAAAAAGCAGTTCCTTGCCGGCAACAAGGGACGGATATTGACCCGGAAATACGATCAAATAATCCGCAGATTTTGCGTCAAGATATTCTTTCAACCCCTGCGAATTGCGAATGAACGGAACGACATCCGGCGTGATCAACCCAGCGAGATCGATCATAGGGTTCGGCACGTAATACCCCAACGCACCAATGTCGTGTACTGCAAGCAGCGCATCTGGCGGAAGGTTTGCCTGCACCCATTTGGCCGTGCCAACCATTTCGGTTTCGATCCAGTACACGTCAAATGCATTCTGACGTGCGGCCGTATAAGTGAATAGCAGGCACAAGGACCCTAACAGCGTACTCCAGAGAAGGGTAATCCGTTGATTTACCTTGATCGAAGTGACGTATTCACACATTCCCAACATCCCCCAAAGATAAAGGATCGGGAAGGCCGGGATAATATATCTTCCGTGCTGGTAGGCAGGCAAACGCATAAAGTAGATGGCGATATAACCCAAAAACCAAATGACACCCGCAATCGCCCCCCACGATCGCGTTCGAACCGCTTTGTTCAGCAAAAGCACAAGGCCGGGAATCAGAATGATGAAAGGACTGGCGATCATTGGAACAATATAGTTCGCCAAACGCTCCGCAAGAGGCAATGACATCCAATATTCCTGATATTCGGCCTGTTTTGCATAGAACGTATTGGGCATTGGTGTACCAGAAAGGGCAAGGTTGAAAAGTAAATAGGGAACAAAAAGTGCCCCAAACCCAATCACAATTTTTAGCAGTGCATCTCCTCGTTGCTTTGCGGACTTTTCCATTAATAACGCTGTGAACACGATCGGCCCCAGCAGAGTCAAGCCATCAGGGCGAACCCAAACGCTTAGTCCAGCTAACAGGCCGAGGGAGAGATAACGACGCGATCCATTAATGAGCATGGTCAACGTCACTAGGATGATATATCCGTGCAGGAGAGTCTCCATCCCCGAAACAGCAGACCAGGTCAGATGCCAGGCAGTGACAAAGAACAGGCCCACCCAGGGAAGGCGCGGGCGATATGTGTTTACCAATTGCTGTGCCATATCTTCCGCATGAATCCCCACCCATGTTAGAACAATCCATCCGAGAAAGTATGTCCAAACATATGGCGCGAGTTTAAGAAAGAAACCGATGCTAAGCAAAAAGGTCCATAGTGGTGCAGTGGATGCGGCCGATTTTTCTCCCAGGCGAAATGCCCACTCACCATGTTCAGCAAAATTACGCGCGTATGTAAAATGGATCCACGCGTCATCGAGAGGGAAGCCCACGCGAAAGATGAGTGCGCTTACAAGTAGATAAAAGAGCACTGTCACCAACGCAACGAGAGCAATCACGATGCGTGGGTCAACGCGCAATTTCGATACGGTAGAGTCGCGCACCGTCCACCTCTCCCAAATACTTGAATGAAGGGTTATTTTCCGGCTGGTCGTACAGGACTTGAATTGAATCAAAGGTGCCGTCTTTTTCAAGGATAAGATAGCGCGCACCAAATTTTTTCG
>CAZKSG010000014.1:0-44804 GCA_964555335.1 uncultured Anaerolinea sp. | reverse complement strand
ATCCGTGCTCGGCGAAGGTTTCTGACCGAGCCGTTAACCTGACCGAAGGTCTCCTTGCTTCCATGCGTACTCATGATGATCAAAATGGGATCGTGACAATCATCCGATCCGGTGATTTGACTTTTTTCATCGGCACTCTATAATGATAGATATTGGGCGGATTGTTGAATGAGTCTTACGAAGCTCTCTGATGTTTGTTGTTGTCGCTGAGAAAGTGGATATCATTTTAGAAATAGGAGGAGAGATGCCCGAGATCGGTATACATCTGGACAGCGGTATATTCTATGACTGCGACATGGAAGCAGTTCTGACGACCGGACAACGACGTGCTTTCCGTCATGCCCTGAAAGCTGGCAAACTGGAAAGTGCGCGCCGGATTCTTATTGACGCCGGCGTTGCAGAGAACCCGATGGACGAGCTCATACCGATCATTCTGGAACGGAAAGCCAAGCTGGTAACGGAACTTCTGGGAGGCGAACCGACTGGCTTTTCAGGTCTGATAGATAAGGCTTGTACACCAGATAGCCTCACGAACCGATTGCTCCCCAAGTCCCTGAAAGAGGCTTGGCGCCGCGGAGATCCCAGAGCGATCCTCAAGGCAGTGCGTTCACACGGCCTGTATCACGAGATGCACGCCGTTGTGCAGGCGCTTTTGGTGGGGGATGTGTTGGATGAGTTTTATGTCCCCATCTATGACCGCACCGTACTTCTACTTTCGCTGACCTTCGATCATTCTGTTTCCCCCGACCCTTCCAGTTCACTGCACCTGCGGCGTGATATTTCGCGATCCGTTTGTCGGCCAGAGTGGCGGGCAGGACAAAACGAAGCCGGTTCTTCGCCGGTCCTGTATGCCACAAGTCTGCATGGTTCTCAGGTTCCCATTCTGAAAGCAAAAATCAAACCTGCTGTTTCCAGCTTTACCGGCCAGGTCGAGATCAGGGCTTCGGGTGGAGGCATGCTTGGCAAGATCGATCCCTTCATCGTAGAGATCACGGGTCCCAATCCGATCATCGTTGATGTTCCATTGCCCCATCATACCTTCCCCGAGGATCATCCACCCTCCGGCGGAAGAGGCATGGGCCTGGAGGATGTTTCATGGGTCTGGGAACACCGTACCAGTGGAAAACCGTGGCGCTATCTGGCCACCAGTCATCACCGCGTATATCTTGTGCCCCAATTGCCTCAGGAACCCTGGGATGTCACAAACTATGGTCTGCTTAACAATCCATGGACCTATGCCCTGGATGTTGCCTGCCATACATTCCCAGAGTCTCTGGATGACCCGATCGACGGTATAGCCGTGGGAGTCTGTGAACTGCTCAATCCAGGAGGCGCGGCACCGAATCCGTTTGGCATAAAGTATGATATCGATGGCAGTGGCAATCAACATTATGCTGGCTCGCATTACCTGCTGCAGGAGATGTTGTTGCGAACCCTGGGGGCATACGGCAACGGACCCATCGTGAATTGCGATGATTGTGCCGGTCTGGTAGTAAGCCTGGCAAATCTGCTCGGTTGTGATCTCTATGAGCAAACCCTGATTACATCCGCCATCAACCCCGTCATGCCCATTGGTTTTGGAAACTGGTTCCTGCCGGGGTTAGGTTTTGTAGATGCATCCGGCATGGTGGGGACATTTGCGCTGAGCTACCATACCTTTGCCTGGCGTGGGCAGGGCATCGAAGATGGTAAAGTCTTCGATATTACCTACCAGTTAAATAGCTTTCCGTCAGCTTCCAATTCGGAGTTGCCCAATCCGTTGGTAAGAATAGCGCTTGGCCAGTATTCGGTCAGGTTTTCACAGCCGGGCCGGCTCGATTACATCGAGATGCTGCACGCATCTCCGACGTTTGGCTGGCAGCTGGGAAATCGGCAACGGCGAAAGATCGCGTAGCTCTGTGAAATCGTTGTGATCTAACGCTTCCTGGTACGAGGCGCTAACTTTCTTCCTACCTTGAGGACCGAGAGCGCATCCGCATTAAGCCCCGCGGGCCCATCGGTTCGCCACTCAAAGGTCAGATAGAGAATTTTTCCAGACCCATGTCCTAACCAGAGATTGTCAAACCTCTGCGGAGTCATATAGGCGATTGCGAACTGATTGGTGTAGACCAACAGCGCCGCAAAGCGCAGGTTCCAATTGTCATCCTCATCCTCGGGCTCAAAACGAATGTAAACGGGTGTGCGATCCACATCAATGGTGTCGAGCGGGAACCCCTTGCGAGGATCGTTTTTATCTTTGTTCTGTACACGGATTTGGGGAGGCGATACGAAAGGGATCGGCGGTGCGCCCAGGATGTACTCACGCAGCGAGCCTTGCTCGTAATCGTCGTCCGTGGAATCTAGGTGGAATTCTCGTCCGCCGAGTCCCAAATAAACAGAACCGTCTGTACCCGCACCGGCCAGCCGGCCTGTCACGATCTGACATAGCAAACCTGATATCTGAGCCATACATTCACCTCCTGGGTAACACCCATCTATGTTTGGCACTATCATGTAAACTGAATTGTTCTATTTATGACCTTATAGGTGAAATTATTATATAACTCTTGGTACCCAGAATCAACAGGTTCAGAAAAACTCCATATCCCCAGGCTGGCGGAACGTTTTCGACCTGCGCAGCAAAACTGACCACAAGTCTCCTCGCTTCATGCAACGCGTAGGAGACCTTCGGTCAAGGTATCGTCAGGGTCGAAGACCCTCGACGATCTAGGGTCAACGGACCCTCGAACTGGTCCATAGCGCAATTCACCATACCCTAAGTGACAACAGACCGGCTCCAGAACTCTGGAGCCGGTCTGCATTTCCCGCCTGCCCCCTCTCCCTCAGGGAGATGGTTGGGGTGAGGGTGAAATCCGTGCTCGGCGAAGGTTTCTGACCGAGCCGTTAAGCGGAGAAGGTCTCCTCGCTTCCATGAGAGCTTCATGCAACGGAAGTGGAGATCTTCGGTCAAGGGATCGTCGGGGTCGACCCTTTGCAGGGTGCTCCGCAAAGACCCTCGACGAACTAGTCCCTCGAACGCCGAACATGGCAGGATGAAGATCATTAAACGATGCAGCCCCCACCGCGTCCGATTGGGGCTGCAAGCAAAACAACCATCCCTTTGAGTTGAAATTTGGCTTGGTTGCAGTATATCTCGAAAGTCATAAGTTGGACTTTACAGGTCTGAAATCTGCTCTTCGTAACAGGCTTGCAGCCTGATGCCTTCTCGAACCCAAAACATGGCAGGTTGAAAACCTGCCCTACACAATGAGCCCTCGTAGGTCAGGCTTGATGGTCCTTAAGAAATTAAAGCCGTAACTCTATTCAAAGGACATGTCACCCTTCGGTCGCGCTCAGGGTGACACACTTACGGTATTTATTTTTTAAACTTCATGCAGCCTGACTCCCTCTCGAACCCGGAACATGGCAGGTTGAAAACCTGCCCTACGAACATTCGCATGGATTGGTGCAATTAGCGGACCCGCCCTATGCAACACCGATAAAGGATATTTGGCAGTCGAATCCAAGATGATTGTCAGCGCGTTCGGCTTGACATGTCTTCGAATGGGCATGATAGCATTTGCACCGTTAAAAGTAACGAACCTTATCAACATTGTGACAATAGCAAACCCGTCGAAAGGCGGGGACGCAAAGCCATGGATCTACCTCTGGTCGTGAGACCAGACACGACAGCCAGGTCGCCGAAGATGAAGAAATACCCCTGTGTTTGGCGTGCCTGGTCTTATGAAACCAGGCACGTTTTGTTTTTGGATTTTCCCGTTGGCAGCCCCAGTGCGCTGGGGACTTGCTTAAATCAAATCATAGAAAAGGATAAAAATGGCTAAAATCACATTTGCTTCGTTCGTTGAGAGAGTCAACGGACAAATGGGGAACGTCACGTTCCGCAAGTATAAAGATAGAACACTCATCTGTCGCACCGGCGACAGGACAGGGTATGAGCTCACCGAATCACAGGCAGCCCATAACGAACGCTTCCGCAAGGCGATCAACTTCGGCAAATTGGTGATGGCAGATGACTCGGTGCGCGTGCTCTATGAAGAGGCTGCCGAGCGCAGGGAACTTCCTCTGTTCGCCGTCTGCATTGCCGATTACTTCAATGCCCCCACCATCGACTCGGTAGACCTTTCAGGTTACAAGGGCGCTATGGGTGAGACCATCAAGATCATCGCCAGCGACGACTTCGGCGTGGTCCGTGTCGACGTAATCCTGAGCGACAATGCCACAGGCGCGCAGTTCGAAAGCGGGCAGGCTGTGGAGACTCCTGTTGGCTCCGGTCAATGGATCTACACCGCTACACAGCAAGCTCCGGTAGGGATCACGGTCAATGTGCAGGTGACTGCCTTCGACCGCCCCGGCGGCGCAACCGTCCAGCACGGCATCAAGACCCTCTAACCCCCTCCCGGCACAACCTCGCATGGTAGCCAACGGGAAAACGGTTGTGCCAAAAGATAGAACCCTACGAGACTTTCACATCCCAGCAAAGGACAGGTCTCGTAGGGTTCAATAGCTGAACTATAGCAGAAATGCCCACTATTGCATACCTACTCCACCCTCGCAGCCTCCCCAAATTCGTAAGGGGAATTTGTATTCTCGAATTTTCCTATATCGTCTGTACAGTGTCCCTATATCGTCCATAGGGTGTTCCTAGAGCGATATCACAGGATGAGTACAGGATGCCAATAAGCATCGTACAGGCAGTCAATAGCGACCCATCTTAAAGAAGGAATCATGGCAAAAGTCACATTACACCCAATCCTACTGGAGATACACGGAAAGCTTGGCACTCACGTCTATCGCCGCACCTCTTCAGGTGGCACATCGATCATCCGGCGGGCAGATATGTCGAACGTGAAATGGAGCGAAGCGCAGAAGGCCCAGCGTCAGCGCTTTAAAGAAGCAGTCGCCTACGCCAAAGCCGCTCTCGCCGACCCTGAGGCGCGTGCCCATTACCAAACCGAAGCCGCCCGCCTGAACAAAACCGCCTACAACCTGGCACTCTCCGATTACTTCAAAGGCATTCTTCTTTTGCAAAAATGACCGCATGGGCATGCATGATATTCGAGACTTCCGAAGTATCCAGGACTTCGGAAGTCTGCCGGTGCCACTCTCCCCTGTAACCTCTGCTGGGCGAAGGTCTTCGCGACACCGTACTCGCAGAGTAAGCACTCTGTAAGAACCCACCGAGCCATTGGGTGACCGATAGGTCTCCACGATTTCAACTCAACTCCACGTTCACCGCAAAACAATCGAGACCTTGCGGTCCATCCTTGTCGGGGTCGGAGACCCTCGACCAGCCTTAGTGCCCCCAAAAGGTGAGGAAATCGCAGCCCTCCTTTTGGTATCATCGGGCAGCAGTGAAAAACAAAATCATGACAAATGCAAAGTGCTGCATCTCTCCAGTGCTACAATATTAAAAGTGGGATGTCTGCTGATTCAGATTGGAGGTTCTTGTGAAATTTATGTATTCCCAGAAACGATTCACAAGGTTGGGAAATATATTAATGGTGTTGTGTCTGCTGGCGATGAGCATCGGTTCGGTGCAGATCGCGCAAGCAGCCACCACGGTCCCTGCTGCGAACAACGCCGAACAGTACCCTGGACCTGCGTTCACGTTCACCGATTGCGCCACACAAGCGGAGATCCCCGAAGCGGAATGTAACGCCCTCGTGGCGCTCTACAACAGCACCGGCGGCGCATCCTGGACAAATCATACAAACTGGCTGCAAACCGATACGCCATGCAGTTGGTACGGGGTGTCATGCACGGCGGGTCTTGTCACCGGGTTGAATCTGTCCTCGAACAACCTGGTTGGCAGCCTTCCGGCAGGGCTTGGAAACCTGACCAACCTCACGTCTCTGCTCCTGGATGGCAACAACCTGCTCGGCGAGATCCCAGCTTCGATCACCAGCCTCACCTCGCTGACCACGCTGAGCCTGAGCTGCGGTCTATACTCTTCCAACTCCACTGTGGTCACGTTCATCGATGGGCTCCTTCCCAACTGGCAGGACGATACCTGCCCGGTGGTCGCGTCTGTCACGCGTGTGAACGCAAGCCCCACCAGTCTAACCAGTGTGGATTTCACCGTTACGTTCTCAGAGGCGGTCACGGGCGTTACGACCAGTGCACCGTTCAGTTCGTTCGCCCTTACAACGACCGGCGTTACCGGTGCATCCATCACAGCAGTGACGCCCGTTTCAGGCACCGTATACACCGTCACGGTCGCTACCGGCTCCGGAGATGGCACGATCCGCCTCGATGTGGTGGACGACGATAGCATTCAGGATTCACAAAGCCATCCATTGGGTGGCACGGGTGCGGGGAATGGCAGCTACACGAGCGGTGCAGTCTATAGCATTGTCCATATCGTCATTTCTGGTAGTGCAGGAGTGGCAGGCGCTACATTAAGTTATACAGACGGTTCCCCTCAGACCGCCACCGCCGATGGGGGCGGGAACTACTCGTTCACTGTTTCCTACAATTGGTCCGGCACGGTCACGCCTTCCAAGGCAGGCTACACCTTCTCCCCGGTCAACAAAACCTACAGCAATCTTGTGTCAGATCAGACCGCTCAAGACTACACCGCCTCACCGGTCACCTACACTATCTCGGGCAGTGCGGGCGTGGCGGGTGCCACCCTGAGCTATACTGATGGCTCCCCCAAGACAGCCACCGCCGACGGCAGTGGGAATTACTCGTTCACGGTTTCCTACAATTGGTCGGGCACGGTTACACCTTCGAAGACGGGCTACACCTTCTCCCCGGTCAACATACCGTACAGCAATGTGGTAACCAACCAGACCGCGCAGAACTATACCGCCACACCGATCACGTATACCCTCTCCGGGAATGCGGGTGTGGCAGGTGCCACCCTGAGTTATACCGATGGCTCCCCCAAGACAGCGACTGCCGACGGGGGTGGCAATTACTCCTTCACCGTTTCGTACAATTGGTCTGGCACCGTGACCCCTTCCAAGACCGGTTATACGTTCTCTCCGGTCAACAACGTCTATAGCAATGTGCTGGCAGATCAAACCGGTCAGGACTATACCGCCACGCCGATTACCTATATCATCTCGGGTAATGCGGGTATTGCCGGTGTCACGTTGAGCTACACCGATGGTTCCCCCCAGACCGCCACCGCCGACAGCAATGGGGATTACTCGTTCACCGTTTCGTACAATTGGTCGGGCACCGTGACCCCTTCCAAGACCGGTTATACGTTCTCGCCAGTCAGTAGAACGTACAACTTTGTGCTGTCCGATCAAACGGTGCAAAACTACACGGCTACACCGATCACCTACACCATCTCGGGCAGTGCAGGCGTGGCAGGCGTCACGCTGAGCTATACCGATGGCACCCCCAAGACTGCCACATCGGATGGCAGCGGGAATTACTCGTTCACGGTCTCCTACAATTGGTCTGGCACAGTTACACCATCGAAAGTCGGTTACACGTTTTCACCGGTCAACAAGACTTACAGCAATGTGCTATCCAACCAGACCGCTCAAAACTACACAGCGAATCCGATCACCTATACCATCTCGGGTAACGCCGGCGTGGCAGGTGCCACCCTGAGTTATACCGACGGCACCCCCAAGACCTCCACCGCCGATGGCAGCGGGAACTATTCGCTCACCGTTTCCTACGATTGGTCTGGCACGGTCACGCCTTCGAAAGCGGGCTTCACGTTCTCGCCAGTCAATAGAACCTATAGCAATGTGCTCTCAGACCAGACCGTTCAAAACTATACGGCCACAGCGATCCTCTACACCATCTCCGGAAGTGTAGGTGTGACAGGCGCCGGTGCCACCCTGAGCTACAGCGATGGTTCTCCCAAGACCGCCACTGCCGATGGCAGCGGAAACTACTCGTTCACCGTCTCCTACAGTTGGTCTGGCACGGTCACGCCTACGAAGACCGGCTATTCCTTTTCCCCGACCAGCAAGACCTATAGCAACGTGCTGGCGAACCAGACCGCCCAGAACTATACCACCACGCCGATCACCTATGCCATCTCGGGTAACGCCGGTGTGGCAGGTGTCACGTTGAGCTACACCGATGGCTCTCCCAAAACAGCTACAACAGATAGCAGTGGGAACTACTCGTTCACCGTTTCCTACAATTGGTCTGGCACGGTGACGCCCTCCAAGACGGCCTACACATTCTCCCCAACCAGCAGAACCTACAGCAATGTGTTGTCGAACCAGACGGCTCAGAACTACACAGCCACGCTCATCCCTCCGCCCTCGGCAGAGTTCGATGCCTGGCCGACGGGCGTCAATGCACCTTCGCCGGTTACATTCCACATTGTCAACACCGCCAACATGACCACCTGCAGTTGGAATTATGGCGATGGCACACCGGCAGGTACAAGCTGCAGTCCCTATCACGATCATAGTTATGCAAACCCGGGGTTTTACACCGTGACCTTCAGCGCCACGGGCCCGGGCGGGTCCAATAACATGACCCGGACACGGTACATCTCGGTGTATCCAACATTGGTGGTGAATAAGACAGGGGATGGCAGCGGCACGGTGACGAGCAACCCCTCGGGGATCAACTGCTTCTCGAGCTGCTCCGGCAATTTTGGGTATAACACGTCGGTGACCCTGAACGCGGTGCCCACACCGGGTTCATCCTTTGTCGGCTGGAGCGGCGGGGGGTGTTCAGGCACGGGCTCCTGTATCGTAAACGTGACCATACCCACGACGGTTACAGCACGGTTTGAGACCATTGTGGCGAGTTGTCCCACCATCACCAATTGGAAGGGTGAATACTGGGTCAATACGTCTTTATCGGGTTCGTCTGTGGTCTGCCGGGATGACGCCGATCTGAATTTCAATTGGGGGGCAGGCTCTCCCGACCCATTGATCCCGGTGGATGCGTTTTCTGCCCGATGGACACGGACGGTCAACTTCAACGAAGGCACCTATCGTTTCCACGTGTGGCATGACGATGGCGCGCGCCTGTTCATCGACGACCTGGATGTCCCCGTTCTGGATATATGGAATACCTGTTGTGTTACCGACGAAACGGACGCCGTGGCGCTTTCAGAGGGGAATCATGTCCTTCGGGTGGAATACTTCGAGAACAGCGGAGGTGCCAGCGCTGAATTGTGGTGGGAGAGGTTAAGCCCAACCGTGCAATCGATCACCGCCGTTGACGCTGACCCCACCGGTGCAACCAGTGTACATTTCAACGTCACCTTCTCAGAGCCTGTAACCGGTGTGAACACCACCGCTCCTTTCAGTGACTTTGCCCTCACTACCAGCGGGGTCACAGGAGCAGCGATCACCGGGGTGAGCGGCTCGGGTGCAAACTATACCGTCGTTGTAAAGACAGGCTCCGGGAGTGGCACGATCCGGCTGGATGTCGTGGATGATGACAGCATCAAGAATTCGGCGGTCAGTCCCCTGGGCGATGTGGGCACCGGCAATGGGAACTTCACGAATGGCGATCTATACACGATTGTCAAAGTGATCCCGGGTGTACCCACACTTCTCTCTCCAGCCAGCGGCGTGCTCCTGCCTGCCCTCCAGCCCACTCTGGATTGGAAGGATGCAACACCTGTGGCTCATCATTATCAGATCCAGATTGCCACTGCCAGCAACTTTGCACCCGCATCCCTGGTCATCGACGAGACGGATATTCTAGGCTCTGAGTTTATTCCTGCGTTCGATCTTGCTCCTGGCAAACTCTACTATTGGCGGGTGAGGTCTCTCAATTTGATCGATGGAGCGAGCAAATGGTCCGCCACCCGCAACTTCAAGACGCCTCTTGCTGCGCCAAATTTGCTCCTGCCTTCAGATACGCAGGCGCTCCCGACAACCCGCCCAGACTTTGACTGGGACGATGTGGCAGGTGCAGGCAGTTACACCATTCAGGTCTCGGCGACGAACACGTTCAGCGGACTGTTACTCAATGCTACAGCCAGTTCTTCTGAATACAGCCCAACCATGGACCTGCCCTCGAATAAGTTGTTATTCTGGCGTGTTCAGGCGAAGAGCCCGGCAGTCGCAGGACCATGGTCTGGTTCCATGAGCTTTACGAGCGGCAATCCGCCCAGTATCCCGGTTCTCCTTACGCCAGCGAACAATGCCCTGACGAAGGATTACACTCCACTTTTCGATTGGAAGGATTCCACGCTCGCCGGTGGTGCGGTCTCCTACTATGAGCTTTGGGTGGATGACGACCTCAACTTCTCTTCCCCGGTCATCAACACAACGACCATCCTCTCGAATTACACCCCTGTAAGCGAACTTGCCCACAACAAGGTATATTACTGGCGGGTGCGAGCCGCGAACACACTGGGAGGGACCGACCATCTGAGCGCCTGGTCGGTGGTACGGTCGCTGCGTACTCTTGTGGATGCCCCTGCCCTGGTCTCTCCGAACGATGGTTTCCATGCCCTCACGCTTCGTCCATCATTCGCATGGGATCCTCCCTCGGGTACGGCGACGATCACAGGGTACACGATACAGGTCTCGAAGAACAACACCTTTACCCAGATCGTTCACACGGGAAACCCAACGGTATCCAATTACACGCCCACAGTAGACCTGCCCAAGGGATTGCCCCTTTTCTGGCGGGTACAGACCAAGGGAGCCAATGGCCCTTCCGATTGGTCTGCATCGAGAGGGTTTACCAGCGCCAACTCACCATCCACGCCGATCCCCAGTCTGCCGGCCCAGAACTCTCTCAACACCAATTACCTGCCGCTCTTCAAATGGAGCGCGGTAACCCTGCCTGCCACCACGAGCTTCAAATACTATCAGCTTCAAGTGGATGATGATTTGAATTTCACCAACCCGGAGATCAACGATACGTCCATCACCGATCGCCTCACGGTGCAATTTCAGGTTAGTAGCCCGCTCGCTCAAAATACGAAGTTCTACTGGCGGGTACGGGCAGTGAACACAGCCGACGAAGTGAGCAATTGGTCCACTACCCGTTACTTCCGCACGGCGGTTGCTGCGCCTTTATCATTGAATGTGACCCCAAATGGGCTTCGTCCAGGCTTCGACTGGGCGGACGCCACGGGTACGGGTAAGGTGACAACCTATACCATCCAGCTCTCTACGATCCCGACCTTCGGCGGGCTGCTGGTCAACACCAACACGGCGAGCTCTGCCTATTCGATGCAGAAGAATTTGCCCTCAGGCAAGACGATCTATTGGCGGGTGAGGGTCAACGGCGATAATGGACCCTCGGCCTGGTCTACAGATGACTTCACGACACCGTGAGCCTTTGTAGCAATAGGTATTGGCTGCATAGTTAATGATGGTAATACAGCCGGGAGTACAATACTCCCGGCTGTACTATATAACCTTGTAACCGTTTCCATACTGTTTTTGGGCAGGGGTTGTCATCCGGCGGCAACAAACGTGTGCCTCTTCTTCATATAACTTTGCAGGAGTGTGAGGTGTTGGGGGTTCAAAATCCTTCAAGGAGAAAACCGGATGTGCTACCCTGTACACGGGTCATGAAACATTAATGGGTGCATTACGCGTGACCGCTGGTTTGGGTGCTTTGATCGAGGGTCGTATCTGGGGAAGGAGAATCAAATGAATACCGTGTTGTGTCGTGCAATGAGCGTCGTCATCGCAATTGTTCTGACACTGGGGGGGTCTTTCGGTGTAGAGGCGTTACCGAATGCCACCGCGAACATGTCAGCTCCCGGGGGGATGTCCATTCCTATAAATGAAGAGATGATACCGTCACGAGCTACATCGTACTATCTGGCAGACCGGGTGATCAACCATGCAGACTTTGCCAAACTCGCCGGTTGGGGGATCAATACTGCTGTCGTCGACTTCGACGTCAACGGCTCGGCATCCGACTGGCGCGCTGTATTTACGTCGGCAGCGGCAGCCAGTATCGATGTGGTGATCTGGCCGTCCGATTGGGACGATCCGCGCCCGCAGTGTGGGTGGGAGGCGCCGTACCCGGTGAGCGCAACTGGCGATATCACCAAGGTGAAGCGGCTGCTGGATGTGGCCAGCGAGTATCCCAACTTCATCGGCATTGTCAACGCCCACGAAAGCTTCTGGACCTGTGACATGAGTTTCGATGAGATGGCCGGGTTGAAGACCCAGCTCAAGGCGTATGCCTTGTCGAAGGGACGCGCCATCAAAGTGTGGAATTACATCGACAATCTGTACGACAAATCCATGCTCCCCGATGACCAGATCGAGCGCATCATGGATGTAGCCATGACCTGGCAACACTGTGCCGGGAATGTGGAAGGGACCTGTACTACCTCCTCTTCTACATCGGCGCTCAATATGATCCTGAACGATAGAAAACGGATCGCGGACTCCGGGGCACAGGTGGAGCTTGTCTTCATCATGCAGACCTTTACCACCGGTGGGTACTCCACAAAATTCACGTTGAACCAGTTACAGGACTATAGCTGTCAATTCCTGAATACATCGGCGTTGGATGGATTCGGGTTTTATACCTGGCACGCAGGGTGGTGGCCCGATCTGCATAGCTGGACAGACCTACAGCCGGCCATTCCATATATCTATAACAACTGTACTAATAACCCAGGTAGTTCAACCCCTTCCACCATTTCTGGAAACGCAGGCATCGGTGGGGCGATCTTGAGCTATGTGGATGGAACAACTCGAACTATCACATCTGCGCCTGACGGCAGTTACTCGTTGAGCGTCTCCAGTCACTGGTTCGGGACGGTGACACCTTCATATCCCTGTCTCACATTTACTCCCGACAGTCGCTCGTATCAGGATGTAACAACAGACCTGATCAATGAGGATTACACAGCAGCTCTCTCCGGGGTATGTGTGCCACCCAAGCCCGGCGTACCTGTTTTACTTACACCTGCGAGTGGTCCGGTAGTGAGCACACTCCAGCCTATATTCGATTGGAAGGACTCCGCTCCGGCTGCCGATCATTATCAATTGCAGGTCTCAGCCAACAGGACGTTTACCGATCTGGCTATTGATGAGTCCGATGTGCCCACATCGACTTTTACACCTGCATCCGACTTGCTGCCCGGAAAGTTATATTATTGGCGGGTCAAAGCATTCAATATGGCTGACGTTCCTAGCAACTGGTCAATCGTACGATATTTCAAAACGCCTCTCGCCCAGCCGACGCTTGTTTCGCCCACTGGTGGCGCTCCACTGCTGACAGATCGCCCCGCCTTCGATTGGGATGCTGTGCCCGGTGCGAGCAGTTACCTCCTTCAAGTATCGGCAACTGCTAATTTCAAGAGTTTGCTGGTGAATATGAAGGCAAGCACTGCAGAATATGAGATGGTAAAAGATCTGCCACAGGAAAGGTTGCTCTATTGGCGGGTGGCAGGCAGCACCTCGTTCGTAACCGGACCATGGTCCATGGCAGGCACGTTCAAGACCGGTAATCCTCCGGGAGTGCCAAACCCCGGCCTGCCTGCCAATAATGCCTTGAACAAGGATTACCGACCGATCTTCAAGTGGTCGGTTGTCACAGTTCCTGTTCACACCATCTTCGATCACTACCAACTGCAGGTAGATGACAACCCGGCCTTCGGCAGCCCGGATGTGGATGAAACTATCGCTACGAGAACGGCACCGCAGTTCCAGCTAGCTGCACCCTTGAACTCCAATACCCGGTATTTCTGGCGGGTGCGGTCATTCAACACCGATGGACACTACAGCGGCTGGTCTGTCGTCCGTTCCTTCCGCACATTGATTGCTGCACCTCAATCGTTGACGGTGCTCCCCAATGGGCTTCGTCCCAGCTTCGATTGGGGAGATGCCACGGGAACAGGAACGATCACCAGCTACACCATTCAGATCTCGACCAGTCCCACCTTCAGCGGGCTGCTGGTCAATGCCACCACGTCCACTTCGACCTATACGATGCAGAAAGACCTGCCTCCGGGCAAAACGATCTACTGGCGGGTCAGGATCAACGGTGCGAATGGACCCTCCGCCTGGTCTACAGGTACTTTCACAACGCCATAAACAACAATGACCCGCTCCAAACCACGGAGCGGGTCTGTTCATATCAAGAACGTGCCGCGGTGGAAACCGATGCGTGTTCATGCTAGAATTACCGAAAGTGCTTGCAGCTTGGGCCTAGAGGTAGTGCAAATATTGTTCTTCCAGCCTGTTTTTTGAGCTACAAGACCTTGCAGACTGTCGAAAGACAAAAGCTGTCTGCAAAATCGACCAGAAACATTGCCATCTCTTCTTATATAAAGGAAGCATCAAAGCATTTCTGGTCCATCATCATTTTCGTAGAGGTGTCATGAGTACCCCCCAGACAGAGAATAGGAAGCATGTAAAAAATATTCAGCGGATCGTAGCGTTCGCAGGGGTTTATGTTCTCTTGCTCAGCCAATTCCTTGTCTTTTCACAGCCGATCCGCGATGAGGTATTAATACCCCCCTACACACTGTTGGGGCTTGCGGGAATGGCGATATTCATCCTTAGCCAGTTCATCCGTCCCACACCGTTCTGGATGCGCCTGTCACAAAAACCGTTCTTCAGCGATCGTGTATTTTGGATGTTGACGGGATTCCTATTCTCGCTGCTGGCAGCCATTGCTGTAGCCTCGTTCATGAAATTCGCACGAGTAAACTACATGCCGGTGATCACCGTGTGGCTGCTGGGAGCGATCAGTTTTATGTACTCCTTTGTGAAGCCTGAGCTAAAGTTCGATGCTGCTTCGATCGTGGAATGGGTCAAAGCTCATCGTAGTGAGATCATTAATGTTCTCGTGATCATGGTGTTCGCAGCGGCTGTTCGATTTTACAAATTGGGCATATTCCCACGGGTACTGGATGGCGATGAAGGATCGGTAGGCTTGCAGGCATTAGGTACAACCGGTGGGGTTTTGGCCAATCCCTTTGCCTCGTGGGAAAATTTTGGCGGGCTGTATTTGCAGTTCATCAATATGTCCATTCGGTTGTTCGGTGTCAACTCGCTGGGATTGCGCATCATTCCTGCCATTGGCGGGGTGCTGGCCATACCTGCGGTCTATCTCTTTGCACGTCAGTTTGGCGGTCAACGCATTGCCCTGATCGCAGCGATCATCCTTGCATTCTCACATTCGCACATCCATTTCAGCCGTATTGTCTCTGTGGCCTACATTCAGGATACTTGGCTCATTCCTCTCGAGTTGTACTTTCTGATGAGCGGATTGGGGAAAAAACAATCCTGGCGTACCGCCTTGAGTGGCATTCTGCTGGCGATCCATTATTCTGTGTATCTGACGGCTCAGATCGTTACGGTGCTGATCCTGATCTACATGATACTTCTGGCGATCTTTGCCCGCGATTGGTTCAAACCTCGTCTCTCTCAGGCTCTGACATTCTGGGGTAGTTTCCTTATTTTTATCCTACCCACTGCTTATTATGCCTACCGTGCCCCACTGGAATTTCTGAACCGTATCACGGTTGCAGGTACGTTCCAATCGGGGTGGCTCGAGCTGAACATGAGCCTGACCGGGCGGAGCGCCGCCCAAATTCTTTTCGAACGACTGGTGCATGCCTTCCTGTCCCTTTTCTACTACCCTGCATACGATTTTTATGGTTCACCTGTACCGATGTTGAGTATGATCTCCAGCGTCATCTTTCTGGCAGGGTTGGGTATCGCGCTTTGGCGTGTTCGAGATCACAACTACCTGCTCCTGAACGGTTATCTGTGGGGCTCGGTGGTTGCGATCGGTATCTTTGCCATCCCGCCTTCCGCAGATTCCTATCGAATGTTGATGGCACTTCCCGCCGTCATGACGTTGGCTGCACTTGGACTCGACCAGATCCTCGGTCTCATGGGGTTGGGGGAAACCGAGACCCGCAATGCCTATCGTTTCTCGGTGGGTGTGATTCTTGTCAGTCTGATCGCTTTCAATTTGTGGACGTATTACGGGGATTTCGTGGGACAGTGTCGATTTGCCGAAAACAATATCGGTCGTTTTGCCTCCTATCTTGGGTCTGAGTTGAGTGGCATCAAAAATGAGCAGAAGGTCTATATGCTCAGTGATGATCTTTATCTATATGGCACGCATCCCTCTGCAACCTTTCTCAGTCAAGACCGTCCGGTCGTTAATTTCTCCAATCCGGTGGACTCACTGGATGCTGTTTCCGGGGAAACCATCATTGCCCCGCCGTCCCGCATCAATGAACTTGAAACCTGGGCGCGCCAACACCCTGGTGGTGAAATCCATTACGTGTATGATTGCACGACCACCATTCTGATGTCTTATCGCGTTCCCTGATGACGAGGCACATTGGACCCCAGTGAATATGAAACCATGTACCATGCCGAGAGCGTCCACTGGTGGTATCGCGGCATGGAAACCATAACACGGTCGCTCATCGAACGACGGGTACAACCCTCCTCTTGCCTCCGAATTCTGGATGCCGGTTGCGGCACCGGTGCAGCCATGACCACCTATCTCAAAGACTATGGCGAAGTGACCGGCGTGGACCTGTACCCGCAGGCACTGGACTTCTGCCGTCGGCGGAGTGCGTCTCGTCTTGCCCTCGCTTCCATCCTGGACCTTCCGTTTGCTTCTGCTTCCTTTGAGCTTGTCACCAGCTTCGATGTTTTATACGAGCGCGCCGTCTCCAGCGACCTGGCCGCCCTGCGTGAGTTCAACCGTGTTTTGAGCGCCTCAGGTTGGCTCCTTCTACGCCTGCCAGCCTATAACTGGCTGCGCGGCCGGCATGATGACCGTGTCCACACACAACGGCGTTACACAACGAAGGAAGTGAGGAAGTTGTTGGAACGGTCTGGTTTCCACGTGGAGCATCTCTCGTATGCCAACACCCTTCTTTTTCCGCTGGCGGTTCTTAAGCGGTTGGGCGAGCGGCTCTTCCCGTCCAGCGAAGCACAATCAGACCTCGATCTGCAGGTGGGAATGTTCGACCCTTTCCTCGGATCTATTCTTGTGAAGGAAGCCCCACTTGTCGCCGGAAGAGGGATGCCGTTTGGTTTGAGTGTTGTTGCCGTAGGGAGGAAACGTTGATCATGAACGAAGTCCATGGTCATCGAAAGCTTTCTAGTATCAGTGCTGTTTTCCCTGCATATAATGATGGTGGCACGATCGCCAGCATGGTCGTTGCTGCGGCGACCGTATGCGGTCAACACACAGATGATTTCGAGATCATCGTGGTGAACGATGGCAGCTCTGATTACACCTCGCTCGTACTTGCCGGGCTGGAGGAACGCTATCCCAACCTGAAGGTCATCACGCATCCGGTGAATCGAGGTTATGGCGGTGCATTGCGCAGTGGATTCGCCGCAGCGCAAAAAGACTGGGTCTTTTATACAGATGGCGATGCCCAGTACAATCCCCTGGAGTTGGAACAATTGGTGAGTGCCTTACGTGACGGCGTGGATGCGGTCAATGGTTACAAATCCTCCCGCAGCGATTCGTTGTTGCGAATCATTGTAGGACGGGTTTACCATCACTTCGTACAACTTCTCTTTGGTTTTCGTGTTCGGGATGTGGATTGCGACTTTCGATTGATCCCGCGACATATTTTGCAGCAGGCAGATCTGCAAAGCGACAGTGGAGCGATCTGTCTTGAGATGGTCAAAAAGATCGAAGACCTCGGTTACGTCTTCGCGGAGGTCCCGGTCACACATTATCCGCGACAATATGGTGGGTCACAGTTCTTCCGACCGGCTCGGATCCTCCATTCGCTGCAACAGATCATCGGTCTGTATCATTCTCTTGTAATAAAGAAGGAACATCTTCGCAAAGGGCAAACCGGATGAATTTGGAAACGACTTACTTTGGACAGAATGTGTTGATCACCGGGGGATTGGGTTTCATTGGCAGCAACCTGGCATATAAATTGGTTGAACTCGGCGCGCGAGTCACCTTGCTCGATAACCTTGACCCGGATTGCGGCGCAAATTTCTTCAATATTTCCGATATTTTGGATCAAGTGCAGGTCGTTGAAGCAGATATCAACGATGATGGGGCAGTCAAATCTGCCGTGGAGGGACAGAAGTATCTATTTAATCTTGCCGGGCAGATGAGCCATGTGGGAAGTATGTGGGACCCGTTCAAGGATTTGAACGATAACACTATCGGCCAATTGCGGCTATTGGAAGTCTGCCGCAAGGTGAACCCTGCGATATCCATTGTTTTTGCAGGGACGCGCCAGGTCTATGGACGGCCCAATTACCTGCCCGTGGACGAAAAACACATTCTGACGCCACTCGATAACAACGGCGTCAGCAAACGGGCAGGCGAAATGTATCATATCGTCTATAGCCGCGTATATGACATGTTCACGTGCGTGATTCGTATGACGAATACCTACGGCCCACGTATGCGCATCAAAGACGATACTCTTGCATTCATCGGCTGGTGGATCAATCGGTTGCTCTCCGGCGAAAACATCCAGATTTTTGGCGATGGACAGCAGGTGCGTGATCTGAATTATGTGGATGATGTAGTGAATGCCTTATTATTGTGTGCCTGTCACCCTTCTGCGCGAGGGAAGATCTATAACCTTGGCGATGGCCCAGTCAGTCTACTCCAACTTGCCGAAGCGATGATCGAAACGTATGGCGGGGGCAATTACACCATCGTACCGTTTCCCGAAAACCGCAAACGCATCGATATTGGCGATTATTATGGCAATTATGACCTGATCAAGCAGGAAGTAGGCTGGCAGCCTCAAGTATCTTTACATGATGGGCTGAAACAACTCTTTGATTTCTATAACCAGCATAAAGAACACTATCTGTAGATGGACGCGATCCCATTCATTGACCTGAAACGTCAGCATGAATCCATTCGCTCTGAACTGGATGAGGTAATGACGCGCGTACTTGACGCTGGCATGTTCATTCTTGGCCGAGAGGTAGCCGCCTTCGAAAGCGAGTTCGCCAGCTATTGTGGCGTTTCACACGCAGTAGGTGTTGCCTCGGGCACGGACGCACTGCAACTTGCCTTGTGGGCGTGTGGTATTGGTGACGGAGACGAGGTTATCGCTCCATCACATACTGCTGTGGCGACTGTCGCAGCGATCGAGCGAACCGGTGCCCGTGCTGTGCTGGTGGATATCGAACTGGAGCGCTTTGGGCTGGATCCTGATGCTGTTTCTGAGGCTATCAGCCCGCGTACCCGAGGTGTGATCCCGGTCCACCTTTATGGTTGCCCTGCAGAGCTCGCCCCCATCCTGGAGCTTGCCCGCCAAAGAAATATCTTCGTCATTGAAGATTGTGCGCAGGCACATGGTGCACAATATCGCGGACGCAAAGTGGGAGGGTGGGGGGATATCGCTGCCTTTAGTTTTTACCCGACCAAGAACCTTGGCGCGCTGGGCGATGGCGGTACAGTGCTCACGAACAGTCCAGAACTGGCTGAGCGGCTATTTCTACTTCGTGAATATGGTTGGGAGGATCGTTATGTTAGTACGATGAGGGGATGGAATAGCCGACTCGATGAATTGCAGGCTGCTATTCTACGTGTCAAACTACGCCATCTGGATCGCTGGAATACCCTCCGCCGTGAAAGAGCGAATCTCTACATTGAGTTGCTCTCCAATACTGGTCTGGTTTTGCCGCAACAACCTGCAGACAGTAAACACATATTTCACCAATTTGTGATCCGTCACCCAAGGCGAGATGAGTTACGGTCTCATCTTCGCGAGCAGGGAATTCATACATTGGTGCATTATCCAGTGCCGGTTCATCTTCAGCCTGCCTATGCAGACCTACACCCTGCAGGCTGGGGACTCCCACGGTCCGAATTGAGCGCACGGGAAGTGCTGAGTCTGCCCATTTATCCCGAACTCACCGAGGCGGAGATCCGCCGCGTATGTCAGGTCATCCTTGATTTTCTGAGTTAATTCTCTCTTTCAGTGGTATGAAATCAAAGTGATGACAAATGGAACTAGGTAAATCCAATAACTCGTGGAATAATTGAATCAGTTCACATCACAGGAGGTCCTATGGCCAAGTTTACGCGAGAAGATGCACTTGAATATCATCGCTTGAAGGGTAAACCCGGCAAAGTGGCGATCGTCCCCACCAAACCCATGGATACCCAACGCGACCTGAGTCTGGCATATTCACCGGGGGTTGCAGAACCTGTTTTGGAGATCGAAAAGAACCCGGAGGATGCGTACGAATATACGTCCAAGGGGAATTTGGTGGCTGTGGTTTCGAATGGCACCGCCATTTTGGGACTTGGTGACCGCGGCGCACTGGCAGGCAAACCGGTTATGGAAGGGAAGGGTGTGCTCTTCAAAAAATTTGCCGATATCGATGTATTCGACATTGAAGTGAATTCACATGACCCCGATGAGATCATCAAGGTCGTGGCGGCTATTTCGCCCACGTTTGGCGGCATCAACCTGGAGGACATCAAGGCTCCGGAATGTTTTTATATCGAAGAAACCTTGAAGGGAATGTTGGATATCCCTGTATTCCATGATGACCAGCATGGGACAGCCATCATTTCGTCGGCTGGTTTGGCGAATGCGCTGGAGATCGTTGGCAAGAAACATGAGGAAATCCGCCTCGTGATCTCAGGCGCAGGCGCCTCGGCGATTTCATGTGCCGAATTGGCCATCAGTTGGGGCGTGAAGCGCGAGAACATCATGCTTGTCGATACGAAAGGCGTCGTGTACAAAGGACGCACCGTGGGCATGAACAAGTATAAGGATAGACTGGCGGTTGATGATAAAGGACACCGCACCCTCGCCGACGCCGTGCAAGGCGCCGATGTGTTCTATGGTCTGTCTGTTGCGAACGTGCTTTCGCCTGAAATGGTCAAAACGATGGCACCCGACCCGATCATCTTTGCGATGGCAAACCCCGACCCAGAGATCAAGCCTGAACTGGCTCGCGAAGCCCGCAAGGATGTGATCATCGCCACCGGACGTTCAGACTATGTGAACCAGGTCAACAATGTATTGGGCTTCCCATTCATTTTCCGCGGCGCTTTGGATGTGCGCGCCCGGCAGATCAATGAAGAGATGAAGTTTGCAGCGTCGAAGGCATTGGCGGCGCTGGCAAAGGAAGATGTGCCTGATTCGGTCATCCGTGCCTATGGCGGTGAAAGCATCAAATTTGGGCGCGAATACATCATTCCGAAGCCGCTCGATCCGCGTGTGTTGTTGTGGGAAGCGCCGGCTGTTGCAGAGATGGCGATCAAGACCGGTATGGCCCGCAAACCGATCGACATCGAGGAATATCGCCAGCAGCTTGCATACCGCCAGGGCAAGGGCGAACAGGTTCGATATTTCTTCCAGAACAAGGCCCGCTCTTCGGGTGGGACGAAGCGTGTAGCTTTTGCAGAGGGTGATGAGCAGAAGGTGATCCGTGCTGCCTACCAGATCAAAGAGGAAGGCATCGCCACCCCGATCCTGATTGGAAACCCAAAGACCATTGCGGAACAATTGAACTCCCTGGGTCTCGATTACAAACCTGAGATCGTGGATAACGAAAACTTCGAAGGCGCTTCACGATATGCCACAGCCTATTATGAACTTCGCAACCGCAAAGGCTTGACGATGGTGGACGCGGTCAAGAAGATCCGCGAACCGAATGTGTTGGGTCCGATGATGGTGAAAATGTGTGATGCCGATGCGTTCGTATCTGGACTCACATACGATTATCCAGAAGTGATCCGGCCTGCCCTGGAGATCCATCACACGGCTGAAGGCGCCAAACGTGCAGCAGGTGTGTACATTATGATCGTGGAGGACCGTGTTTATCTCTTTACGGATGCCACGGTGAACATTGACCCGACTGCAGAGGACCTGTCGGATATTGCTTGCCTGGCTGCGGACTTTGCAAAGCGGCTGGAGATCGATCCGCGCGTTGCGTTCCTGTCCTTCTCGAACTTCGGCTCGACCCCGCATCCTCTCTCGGACAAGGTAAAGAAAGCCGTGGAATTGACGAAGTCGCGTCGCCCGGAACTCCCCGTCGATGGCGAGATGCAGGCAGATACGGCGGTCGTGGCAGAGATCATCGAGAGCCGGTATCCATTCTCGGCTGTGAAAGATGCGAATGTGCTGGTCTTCCCATCCCTTGAATCGGCGAACATCGCATATAAGCTGCTTGCCCGTCTGGGCAAAGCCAAAGCGATCGGACCGATCCTGCTTGGCATGGGAGCACCTGTCCATGTGTTGCAGACCGGTGACGATGTGAATGCCATCGTCCAGATCGCTTCTGTAGCGGTCATGGATGCGATGGGGCGCAACGACGGCTAACGCTCCTTACATTAACTGAAAATGCGGACGAGTATTCGTCCGCATTTTTGATTCTGTCGAACACGCTCAAGGCTGCATCCATGTCTTTCTTCGCATGAAGATGGGAGCAAGGATGATCAATGCGATCACTCCACCCATGACAACGATCCCATCTGTGGAGCCAATCTTGGATTCGTCCTGTTGCAATGGGGTGGTGGTAGACTGGACGAAGAAAGCGCCTGACGAGAGATTCCCCTGTGCAATGTCAGGGTTGGGGAAGGTCAGCGCTGCACTCACGGCTGCCAGAACCAGACTGAGGAAGATGGCGATCACAGAGCGTACGAGTCGTCTCATGGCTTCGTTAGTATATCACGTCCGAATCTTGCCCAATCTTATCCTTTATATGTACTTAGCCGTGCTTTTGCAGTATAATGCCCGCGATGCTGGCGGGGTTCGGCAGCATGCTTTTTTTGAGGAGAGAGAGCATTGTTTTTCTGTTGATTGGTATTCTTTTTTCACATACTCGTCCCATCATTTCTTTGATCGGGACGAGTCTTGTGTTTGTGTAGGCTGTTTCTTTTTTAATCGTATAAAATCCATACAACTGACCGATCGTGACGTGTATTATTGTATAGCGTAAGTGACCATATCTTGTCATAGGAGTATGCATGATCAGGAATCTTTTTGAATGGCTTCGTCAGCCAATGGGGCGGGTCGCTGTGCTGGTCACAGTCCTGACGCTGTTCACCGTTGCTGCGTATGGGATCTACACCACCCAGACCGCGCCGGAACAGCCCATCCAGTTCAGGCATGATATCCATGTGAATCTGGGTGTCCAATGTCTGTACTGTCACCCGGGTGCATTGCGGGGTGCGTCGCCTGGTTTACCCACACAGACCAAATGCTGGGGTTGTCATCAGCAGATCGCCAAGACCGATACAAGCCCGCGATTGGCTGTGTTGAAAGATTATGTTCTCAATAACAAGCCCATTGAATGGGTGCCTGTTGCTCAGGTCCCCGACTTTGTCCATTTCAATCATCGACCTCATATCGCCGCAGGGCTGAACTGTGAGAATTGTCATGGGGATATGTCCAAACAGGAGATCGCCAAGAACCCGCAGGTTATGAACATGGGGTGGTGTTTATCCTGTCATCGTAAACGAGCCGCGGAGGATCCGGTGAAGTTGACGAAGCTCACCGACTGCGGCACCTGTCATTATTAAACCGGGTTGAAGAGGAAAGAGAGATTATGAGCGAAAAAATTTCCCGGCGTGATTTTCTAAAACTGGCCAGTGTTGGGGCAGCGACCACCGCTGTGCTCACCGGTTGTGGACCGGCTTCACGCTATGTGACGCGCGAGCCGTACATCCGCATGCCGGAATATAACTACAATGGACTCAGTACGTATTACGCCACAACATGCCGTGAATGTGCGGCTGGATGCGGACTGATCGTTCGTACAATGCAGGGACGGGCCATCAAGGTGGAGGGAAACCCAAATCATCCTGTCAACCGTGGCAAGACCTGTTCTCGCGGTCAGGTCACTTTGCAGGGTATGTACAACCCCGATCGTGTACGAGGTCCGTTGAAGCACAAACGCGGCGAAGCGTTATACAGCCAGAATTTCCAGGCTGTAGAAGCCAACCTGAATTGGGATGAGGCGCTTCAGGTGGTAGCTGATGCGCTCAAGGACGCAACGGGTGTTGCATTCCTGATGGGCACCACTTCTGACCATCTCTATGACCTGGCCTCTGAGCTTGCATCTGCCACGGGTGCGCCTGCGCCTGTTCGCTTCAGTACACTAAGCATGTTCAATACTCAGGCGACATTGAGCCAGGCAGCCGAAAACGTTTATGGTCAGGCGGGCCTGCCGCTCTTTGACATTGGCACTTCAGACCTTGTGCTCTCCTTCGGCGCGAACTTCCTCGAAACCTGGTTGTCGCCCGTTGCCTACAACCTTGCTTTTTCCAAAATGCGGAAGGGAGACCCCAAGCATCGCGGATACTTTATCCAGTTCGAGTCACGTATGTCCCAAACCGCTGCCAAGGCGGATGAGTGGGTTCCGATCCTTCCCGGTACCGAAGGACAGGTGGCGCTTGCGATCGGTCGACTCGCAGCTGAAGCGCGAAGCGGCTCGATCCCGGCGGCCTTCAGCGATGTGGATGTCAAAGCAGTTGCCAAAGCGGCTGATGTCCCGCTGGAAACCCTTGAGCGCATTGTCCAACTGATCCTGGATGCGGCATCCCCTGTCGCGGTCCCGGGCGGGCAGGCGCTGGGACAGAGCAACGGACTCTCCATTGCTGAGTCTGTTTTGGCATTCAACGCACTGACGGGGAATGTTGGCAAGCCGGGCGGCGTTCTGATCTCTCCGCTGGCGCCCAATCAGGATGAATACCATCGTTCGTTGAGCGCACAGGAAATGAGTGACTTTATCGCTCAGATGAAGAGCGGCGCCATCAAGACATTGTTCATTCATGGTGTCAACCCGGCCTTCGATGTGCCGCAGTCGCTTGGCTTTGCTGATGCACTCAAGAACGTTAAGACCGTGATCTCCTTTGCGACCTTCCCAGATGAGACCGCTGTTCAGTCCGATTATGTGTTCCCCGATCATCATGGATTGGAAGCGTGGGGATACCAGCGTGCATATGGCTCGAGCCAGCCTGTGCTTTCAGGCTTGCAGCCGGTTGTGTCGCCGTTTTACGATACACGCGCAACTGCAGATGTGTTCATTGCTGCGGCTGCACTGGCAGGTGGCAAGGCGGCTACGGCCCTCCCGTTCCAGGATGAAGTGGAATATATCCAGAGCAAGCTCACGAACCTGATCGCCCAGACGGATGGTTCGTTTGCAGCGCCGGAGATCAATACATTCTCAGCACACTTCCAGCAGCATGGCGGCTGGTGGAAACAGAACGCGGAGATCGTGGAAGTTTCTTCTTCCAGTTCATTGGGCAAAAAACGGAATGTGAAGCCGGCAGAGTTCGCCGGTGAAGGTAAGTTCTTCTTCCTGCCGTATGTATCTCCCACGCTCGCTGAGAGTGGCGCCAATAAACCCTGGCTGCAGGAACTTGCCGACCCAATGACCACGGTCATGTGGAACACCTGGGTGGAGATCAATCCCGAAACCGCCCATAAACTTGGCGTGGAGAACGATGATGTGGTCAAGATCGTGAGCGAGGCGGGAGAGGTGGAAGCGCCGGTCTACCTGTATCCTGGCATTCGTCCGGATGTGATTGCCATGCCCTATGGGCAGGGCCATACCGCCTATGGACGATATGCCCAGGGGCGCGGAGTGAATCCGGTCAATATCCTGGGTGCTCATTTCAATGAAGCCGGAGATCTTGCCTTTGCAGGTATGAAGGTAGATGTGAAGAAGACAGGCCGCAAGCAGCCGTTATCACGCCTGGAAAGCCGTATTGGCGTGTATGGCGAAGGCATGGGTGAGGAGCATTAGAGGAGCCTAATATGAGTACAATGATCGATCTTAATAATGTGGGCGCCAAGGGCGCGATTGCAGAAGAAGCCAACGGCAAATGGGGCATGGTCATTGACCAGGATATTTGCACGGGCTGTCAGGCTTGTGTGGCTGCCTGCGCCATGGAAAATAATCTTTCCTTCGTGATGGAAGAAGATGCAGGATATGGACGCAGCCAGCAATGGATCCGCATCGAGCGTTTCTGGGAAGGCGAATTCCCTGAAGTGAAGGCAACACCCTTCCAGCCGATGATGTGCCAGCAATGTGGAAGTGCTCCCTGTGAGCCGGTTTGTCCGGTGTTCGCTTCAGTACATAGCCAATCGGAGCAGATCAACCTGCAGGTGTACAACCGCTGCATCGGTACGCGTTACTGCGCGAACAACTGCCCCTACCAGGTCCGTCAGTTCAACTACCGCGATTACCATATTGAGCCTTTCCATGCCAACGATGAGAATGGAAAGCTTGTCTACAACCTTCACAATCAGTTCAACCCCGATGTGACCGTCCGCCGCCGCGGCGTGATGGAGAAGTGCACGTTCTGCATCCAACGCATTCACAAGGCGGAAGACAAGGCCAAGGCGGAAGGACGCGAGATCGAAGACGGTGAATTCACCACAGCCTGCGCTCAAGCCTGCCCTACCAATGCGATCACCTTTGGACTCCTGGATAACCCGGAGAGTTTGGTCAGTCAACTGTCCAATAAGAGGCATGGGTATCATCAACTGGAAGAACTCAATACCAAGCCGCGTGTCACCTATCTGAAGGAAGGCTAACCATATGGCAGTTTCCTCCAACTATTTGCAGGGCGCCAAGAAGGCGCACGAAGAACATCACGAAGACGAAGATCCGCGGCAGTACTTGATGTACGACCCCAAACCGCGTGGCGAAATGAACGACATGGTGATGGAATCGATGCACACCACCTCGTGGAAGTTCTGGGTGGTGTTGGGCATTCTTGCCTTCCTGGTTGCCACCTGCTTCTTCTATGCATGGGGTTACATGATAGCGAATGGTCTGGGTGTCGCAGGTGTGATGCGTCCCTCCTACTGGGGCATCTTCCTGGTCAATACCGTGTTCTGGATCGGTATCAGTCACGCCGGTACGTTCATCTCCGCCATTCTGCGTGTGTTCAAGGCGGAATTCCGCCGTCCGTTCACGCGTGCAGCTGAGTTGATGACCACCTTTGGGTTGGTCCAGGCCGGCGCCAGTATCTTCATGCACCTTGGTCGCGTCTGGCTGACCTACTGGATGTTCCCGATCCCGACTGAACGACAGATCTGGCCGAACTTTCATTCACCGCTGATGTGGGACTTGCTGGCGATCACCACGTACCTGTTATCCAGCACAATGTATCTGTTCCTGCCGCTCATCCCTGACCTGGCGATGGCGCGCGACCGCTCCACCGGCTGGCGCAAGACCTTCTATAGAATTCTGGCGCTGGGCTTCCGTGGAACCGAAGGCGAATGGCGTCACCTGACCACCGCGATGAACATCTTTGCGTTCGCGATCATCCCGGTCATGTTCTCGGTGCACACGATCGTTTCCTGGGACTTCGCCATGGCGATGCGCCCCGGTTGGTCGTCCAGTGTGTTCGGTCCTTATTTCGTTTTGGGCGCCTTACACTCCGGCATGGGTGCTGTGGCTGTGGTGTTGGTGATCATGCGTGCCACAATGAAGCACATGGACTACTTCATTCGCAAGGAGCACTTCGATGCGCTTGGCAAGTTGATGATGATCGTTTCCTTCGCCTACGCCTACTTCTTCTTCAATGATTACATCGTTCAATGGTATGGCGGCGATAGATGGACCGATACCCTCCTGCATTGGCTTGAGGAGGGCCCGATGTCGTGGATGTTCTACCAGATGGTCGCATTCAATATTGTGATCCCGTTCCTGACGCTCTGGAATAAGAAGATACGCACCACGCCCTGGCTCCTTGCCAGTATCGGCGTCCTGATCAATATCGGCATGTACTGGGAACGCTACCTCATCGTCCCGGTCACACTGACGATCAACCGAATGCCATTTACCTGGAAATTGTATGAACCGCGTATTGAAGTGTTCCTGACGATCGGAACCTTCTCGCTCTTCTTGTTGTTCTACATGATCGCATCCCGCCTCATCCCGCTGATCCCTGTTTGGGAGGTCCAGGAAGGACAGATGGTTCATACTTTGCGCAAGGTTGGTAAGGCAGAAGTGCCGACCGTGAGTGAGTTCGAATAAAGGAGAAGACCATGGCAGATACAACTCTTCTCGCTCTTTTTGAAGATATCGACCCGGCTTCCCAAGCCATCGATAAACTGCATGAGATGGGCGTTACCGATGAAAAGCTCAATGTCATCTCGGGTGTACCGTTCTCGCACAAGATGCTCGGACGTCCGCACCCGTGGACGAACGTTTCCCGGTTGGCCTTGGGCGGCGCTGCGATCGGTTTCTGTGTGGGACTCTTCCTGAACTTTGGCACTCCCATGCTGTATACCGTATATGTGGGTGGTCAGTACGTAACACCTGTTCCACCGGGACTGATCATCGTCTTTGAGATGACGATGCTTTTTGTGTTGTTGTCCACGTTCCTGGGCGTGTTCCTCGATAGTTTCTTCCCGAATTATCGTCCGATGGAATATGTGCCCCAGATCAGCGATGGCAAGATCGGGATCTTTTTCCAGATCGTGCAAGAGGAACAGCAAAAATTCACAGATGCGCTCAACAAGCTGGGTGCTGAATCTGTCGAACCCGTGGAGGCACGGCAACTATGAGATTATTACGACAATTATTTGGGGTGGGATTTGTGATTGCCATTCTCGGTGGGATCATATTGTTGTTTTCATTCGATGTGATCAAGATCGAATGGGTCAGCTTTATGGAGATCCAGCCATCTTATAAACAGATGGATGATCCGCTTCCGGTACCTGCCCGTTCGATTCCTATTGAGGGACCAGTGACCATTCCGGGGATGGGTGCGCCAGAGAACCCAACGCCTGCTGATGAAGCATCCATTGCGCGCGGCAAGGAATTGTTTGCCATCCATTGTCAAATGTGCCATGGCGAGACCGGCCAGGGGACCGGACCGATCGCGGCATTCCTGATCCACTATAAGCCTGCCAACCTGACCAGCGATGTTGTCCAGTCCAAGAGTGACGGTTCGATCTTTCTGACCATCACGAACGGGCTTGAGGGGCGTATGCCACCGCTTAACGAGAATCTGACTGTTTCCGAGCGCTGGGATGTCGTCAATTTCGTTCGTACGTTGAAAGTGCAGAAGTAGGGAGAGAGCAAATCATGAATGATGTTCGCAAGTTCATCTATGGCACGATCATTGGCTTCTTCCTGTTGATGGGAGTCTGGTTCAGCATTATCTATATTTCCTCCTGTGGGTTCACTTTTACCTGTAATCAGGCAGCCCCACTGATCATCCGCACTCCCATCCCCACGCTAATTCCTGTCTCGCATTCTGGGAGCCAGGGTGAGCAACAAGCGCCGGAAGCGGCGGGATGCCTCGTCTCAGCCACGGACCTGATCGGTGCCTGGGTGACGGCCGGCAGTCCCGAATCAGAAGCGTTCCTGTTCAGCGATGTGAATGGCAACCCCTGTCAAGGGACGTATGCAGCTGACATCCAGCATTTGTTCGTAGAGAACAGCACCTGGTACGCAGGACAGCTGGGGTGTACATCCTGTCATAATGCAGACTTGACCGACCGCAGCGCAGGTCTGGATTTATCATCTTATCAAGGCATCCTTGCTGGTTCGAACCGTTCCTATGAAGGCGCCAAAGGTACAGACATTTTAGGCAGTGGGAATTGGGATTCCTCCAAGCTTCATGTTGTGCTTGTGGCGCAAGGGTTAGGACCATCCGGTCATTCACCGGACCTGGCACCTGTAAGCCCGGTACTTGTCTATGCGGGGGAGCATGTAGATGAGGCTTCATTGACACCTACGGTTACACCGTAACAATATCCAGACCCGACTTCGAGAAGTCGGGTCTTTTTTTACTGGGGAGAAGATCGAGTCCGGATGGGAAAGTGCCATCTCTATGTCTTGCGGAAGACCCGATTAAGCTGTAAACTTTAATATGAAAATGTCATACAATCTTTTAGCACCCCAGGGCAGAGGATTTAGAACGTTACTATACAACCTTCATTGGAGGGACAATGGATAACCAATCCCCGTTACGCAATTTTGTATTAAGTGGTATTCAGGAGCGAGGCAGGCGCTGGGGAGCGCCAACTGTTACGTTCCCGGGCAGAACGATCTGGGTGCAGGGGGAAGATATCGATGTGCGAGGCGGGCTTTTATATCCCTTGTCAGGGACAAGTGGATTCTATCTGGCGTTGCCTGCCAATGCATTCGGTGTTGTGACCACTCCTGACGGAGTGAGCGTGAACATGGAGGGGGGATTGCACGAAGCACCTCCCGGTTTGTATAAGCTGCAATATGTGGACAGGCATGAGCGGCTGGAGACTTTGCCCCCCGTCTCGGAAATGTCCACTGACGGAGAGAAAATCACGCTTACGGTGATCCTTCGTTACCAGGTGATCGACCCGATCATGGCATTGGGCATCGATACTCCAATCGAAACACTGCTTCAACATGTCGAAACCGATGTGGCTCAATACATCCGCACCCACGCCCATACCGATATCGCCGATAGTTCTGGACATCATGAGGACAGCACGCTTCTTGCCTTCTTTACCCAGAGGCACAGTCGTCGCCTTCCGCTTTCCAACGCGTTTGCGATCACCGGGATCGAGATCAAGGATTTCACCGGTGATGACGAGTATTTGGAAATGCGCCGCAAAGCAAGCATGGACCTGACGAAGAGCAGGTTTGAGAAGGAACAGGCTGTATTCCAACAGGAAGTTGCCAAACTTAAGACGGCACACAAGGCTGAGATCGAAAAGCTCGAGGCCGAGCACCAAAAAGAGAAACAAGGGATTCTGGATGAGATCGCACTTCGTGAAATCGATGTGAATAACAAGCGCGCACAAATGCAGTGGTTAAGCAGCGGCTTTAATGAAATATTGGATGCACTCTCTCGTCAAGTTGCAAGTGGCGGAACTATCAACCCCACAATGATGAAGGCGATGATGGACCTTTTCGCCGCTTACAAGGAAGAGATCGATGGTGGAGGGCAAGCTGCCTCTCCCACACGGCCCGTTCCCCCGGCCCGCGGTGAACAGGCTCCACGACCAACTCCTCCTTCTGGAGCTGGCAGTGACAAGGTCGAGAAACTGAAGAATACATTTCTCAATCTATTAAACCCAAAGAAATGAAAAAGCCATTTCTTGAAGTCAAGCAGACGGAGGCTGGGTGGCAGGCCATTTTTGCCTTCCAGGTCTTTCACCGTTCAGGGGACGAGTGGATGCAAATGCGTTGGGGATTCAACGCTGGAGTCTTGTTAGAAGAGGCACTTGACCGTGCCAGACTGTTCGTGGAATCGCAAACCGTACCTGAAGCCTATTTTCGCCTGGGCGTTCCATTAACCCGAGCACTGGCAATCCGCGGCATCAATCTGCCCGGATCAGGACTTCAAATGGGACTGCTTGGCAGGGTAACAGCATCGAGCCATGGTGAGGCGAAACAAAATGCCCTCAACTATGCGCGTGAACTATATTCCATATTCCCCCATGATTTCATCGTTGTCCCTGCAGAGACGCCTGATGATTATCAGCGCTTGTCAGGGCAGAACATGCTGGATCGCCAGCCGCATATTGCACGGATCCAGCGTGGGGATGTGATCATCCCTGCGATCAGCGAATATCATTTTGTGACCGGACTCTGGCAGTCCAGCCACCGGTCTAATGAGCAGATATGGCGTGCCCTTTCCAATATGCCGCAACAGGCCCTGTTCAACGTTATGCTCCAGCCCTCTTATTTTTATGAGAGGGAAAAGCTGTTAGAGATCAAAGATCTGATTTCAAAGGCAGACCAGAGTAGCGAACCGACGGCAGCCTCACTTCGATGGATCGGATCGATCATCGAAAGGCGCCTCGCTCTGTGGAAGAGATTTTTTACCCTGCAAGTCCACGTGATGGCAGATGGCGAACTCGACGAGAACCTGCTTCGTTCCGTTGGCTCTGCGTTAACTCGTGATACAGAGAAACAGTTCTTGCCGGGGTTTCAGACCGTCTGGCCTGATTCAGATGACACAAAACGGTCTTGGTGTGAAAATATTTTCTCAATGGATTTCACACCATCGTCGCGTCTGAATGATCTTGCCGATTCCGACGAAGCCTTTGCTGTGTTCCGTTTCCCATACCGGCTCGAAGTCGGCCTGCCTGGTGCCAATTTCATTGCATATCGTAAAGAGTCGTCATCGCCTCGTGTGGAAAAGGGATGAATCCATGGAAAGCAGGGTAGGCAAGCAACTGATCCATGTACGTGTGATCCGTCATATTCCACAAGGATTATCTGTTGAGTTGAAGGATGGACAGCAGGGGATCATTCGTATCCGTGAGATCTCTTGGGATGAAGACATTATTGAAGACTGGAGAAGACACTACCCCGTGGGTTGGAGCGGGTCTGTTCTTCCCATCCCATCTCAAAAAGGGGAAACCCACGAATACAGTTTGCGGCTCGCAGAAAGCGACCCCTGGGATGAGTATGCCGAGGGCTTGCAGAAAGACCGGATCTATGAAGGGATCGTCACTAGCGTAGTGGAGTATGGTGCATTTGTGGAGATCTCTCCCGGGTTGACCGGACTCTTACACTATTCAAAACTTCCGCCATGGTGCAAAAAATCGCCACTGGACCTGTTCTGGCCAGGTGATAAGATCTTTGTGACCATCCGCGAAGCGAATCGCGCACAAAGACAGATGGCTTTGGGTATTCCGCCTCTGAAGACACCGGATGAAGAAATCCTTTCCAAGCCCGATATGCCGCAGGTCATTACGCGCGATATAGAAAATGACCTCGAAAAATTACTTGGGTCCAATTCTCCAAGGAGATATATTCTGGTTGTCGAAAACGAAAAGCCGCAATCTACAGCGGTTGCCGGATGGCTACGCCGCCTCAATCAGCGGGTGGATATTGCAGACGATGCAGAGGCAGCGATCGATTTCCTTGAGAAAACACAGCCTGATATTGCATTGCTGGATGTGGGACTCCCGGGTATGAGCGGGACCGACCTGGCAGAGTATATTTTGGATAAATACCCGCACGTGCAGGTCATCAATGTCACCGATTGGGCGCGTGCCAACGATATCATGGATACGTTGGACAAGTTGCAAGGACGCGGCGCAAAGATCCTATTGAAGCCCTTGCTTCCTGAGGACCTGGTGCCCTTCCTGGTGGAAGAGCAAGCGCAAAATTCAAAGGTGGTAGAAGATGACGACAGGTCCGATGAGAAGCTAACCCTGACCGATGTTCCAAAACTGGATGCCAATACGTCGATCCAAAACTTGTTAAATCGATGTCGTGAACATCTGGGGTTCGAACAGGTCATTCTCTTTTCATTGGATCCGGTTCATCGTAGAGTAAAGATCGAGATGCGTGCCGGGGATGGATTTCTGAACAAAAGTGCTGTGCCTTCTCTGGTCTATAGCCCGGTTCGTGATGTGGCCGAGGATCATGAAGCTGTCATCGTGAACGAGATCGGAGAACGGGAACGGAACCGCTTCAAATATTTGAACGAACTTTGTCCATCCGCCGTTTCATGCATTGGCGTGCCCGTTCAGACGCAGACAGCCTTTGATCATGCCCTGTTCGTGCTCGATAAACGTTCACGCCCGATCACGAATGAACAGCAATTGTATGTAGAGGGTATCGCCCTGGCAATTGGTACTGCTCTCGAGCAAAATAATCTGCGCGAGAAATTCATCATGATGCAGCGGACCGCCCTGATCGGTCATTTGACCCGTGCCATGATGCATGAGATCAACAACCTCGTTGGCCCATTGCTATATGAAGCGGATACGTTGAAGCGAAGCCTGTCGCGGTATGAGAAGAATCCCGACGAGTCGGAATTCGAGGATATCCATACCGAGATTCAAAAAATCCAGCAGGATATCCGCAAGGTGATCAGCACCACCAAGACGTTTGGCAGGATCGTTGCCAAGGGAAAACCTGAGATTATCCGTGTGGATGAGATCATCCTTGAAACGCTCGGACTCTTGAAAGACATCAGCGACCGGGCTCATGTGGTTGTGCACTTTCAACAACCAGACCAGTTGATCGTTGTCAAAAGCCACGCCGTCATTTTGGAACAGGTCTTTCTGAATGTAGTACTGAATGCCATTCAGCAGATCGCCGAATTGCGACCTGACGACGGTGGGTGGGTGAAGGTGAAACTGGAACGTATCAATGCGTCACATAAAGAAAGCATGTGTCGTATCCTTGTCGAAGACAATGGTCCTGGAATTCATGCCAGCCTGTATGAGAAGATCTTCGAAGCTGGTTTTACCACACGCCAGGATGGAAGTGGAATTGGGCTATATATTTCCCACAACCTAATGGAGGATATCAGTGGAAAGATATATGTTTCAAAAAGCTATATTCTTAGCGGTTCGACATTCTCGTTGGAATTTCCGATCCATTTGTGAGGAAGAATGTGTCGTGTCCTGATCCTGGATGATGAGCTCCATGTTGCAAAAGCTCTGCAGCCGGTGGTGAATCATTTTGAGGATAATGGATCCACCACCTCAGACATCGTCACCACACTGGATGATGCGCTTGCCCTGGCGACAAAAGCCGTTCAGTCCGGACAACCCTATACGGTCTTTCTGGTTGACCAGCGGTTGGGCCCTGGCAAAGATGGCATTGCTGCAATGGGGGAATTGCGAAAGGTCAGCCCGTTGTCTGATGCCATCATTTTTACCGGAATTGACGATGCTGATATCGGTGTACGTGCCTATGAAGCAGGCGCATTTCGTTATTTGACAAAACCCATTGAGCCCAAAGAACTGGAGTTTGTACTGCGGTCCTTGATGCAATCGAGAAGAGAACTCGTTGAGAATAAATGGCGCAAGGTCTTCAGTGAAATGATGGAGGCGGCCCTCCATCGCAGCAGTTTTGATGATGTTGCCAATGTAGTGGTCGATTATTCAGTTCAACTGGGCTTCAAGCGGGCACACCTGTTCTGGGGACCTCGGCAGATCGATACGGGTCGACGGAACATCTTTGTGGGAATTGCCTGTGCAGGTGACAAATGCCTGCCTACATTTCGTGAAATAAAGTTTGACATTAGTACAATGCCTGTGCTTACCAAAGTTCTAGGTTCCTTGAATGCAGTTCTGATTCATGACGATGATGAATGTGAGCAACTCAGGAGTGAGCTTGAATCGATTGGGCTTGACCTTCCCATCAGCGGCTGGTGGTTCCTACCGCTTGGTAGCGGAGATGAATTATTGGGGTCCTTGCTCCTCGATTTTGGAGATACGCCCGGGCACCTGACAGCACATGAGAGAACCCTGCTCGATTTCTTCGCTCGCCAGGCTTCGGTGACACTTGAGCATGCAGCACTGTATATCAGTGTGAAACGGACCTCTGAAGAGATGAAGCTCTTGCAGCGTGCCAGCGTGGAGATGCTCCGCATTGCCCGCCTGGATGAAGAAAAATTCTGGATCACCGTCCTCACCATTGTTACTGCCAATTTCGGATTGGGTTTCAACCGTGCCCTGTTATTCCTTACGAAGGATAATCATCGTACTCTTCAAGGACGTGCTGCCATCGGCGAAAATAACTCTGAAGATGCCATGCGAAACTGGGAGATGGATGAAGAGCGGAACTACGGCTTTGACTCGTTCCTTGCGGACGTTGTTACAGATCGAATCATCCCCACGCCTTTACATCAATTCATCAAGGATGGAGAATTTACAGTCGCGGATTTTGGGCCCAGTGTCCGCCAGGTTCTTACGATGGGAGGAATGATCGAACTCTCTGAAAAAGACGCATGGGCGGAGTTCCCGCCATCGCTTACAGCAGGGTTTGTTCCATCTCAGTGTGTAGTGCTGGCTCTTCAGGCGGGCACAACTCAGGGACTGGTTATTGTAGATAATAAACACAACAAACGCCCTCTAAGCCGAATTTCTCTGGAACATCTCAGGACTTTGCTTGCCAATGTGTCCTTGATCTGGGAGACCCAGCGTCAGCGTGCCTACAGTGAAGACCTGCTCGAAGTGAATTATGAGATTCTAGGTGGTGCGGGTCATCGAACATTGCAGGAGACCCTGAACATTATTTGCAAAACGGCACGGCAATTCAGTCAGGCAGATTGGTCCATTATCTATCCAATCCAAAAGTCGAAACAGTCACCGTACTATGAGTTTGACTTTGAACAATATGGATGTGATGGAGAATTAAAGGGCCCGGTTGAACTTCTATTAGATCAACCGGTGGTGGGCGGCGTCACCATGCATGTCTTGCATAAGGGTGAATTGATCGTCAACGATCTGGAAAGGGAATCACCCATGCTGGGGGATTTCAAGCTTTCCGAAAGTCATTTCATTCAGCGGGAAAAGATCAAGGCGTTAATCGGTATTGCGATCAAAGATCCGGATTCGCCCGAGCCGTTGGGTATCCTGTATCTTGACTATCTCCGGCCGCACCCATTCGATGCGATGGAGATCCGTCATGCCCATTCCTTTGCACGTTTAGCTGCAGTTGCCATTTCCAACGCACACCGCCCTGATGAACGTCGGCTGCGTGCACAGATTAATACTGCCTTTGCGATTTCTGAGACGGTCGGTGCCCAATTGAATATCGAAGAGATCATGGTGAATGTTCTGGAGAATCTGAAAGTTCTTTTTCAGAATACCGCTTTGTGCGTCCTGCTATATGACGACGATAAGAAAGCATTGGAATTCGCTCCACGTACCCTGCAATATTATAAGATTGCCAACCCTGAATTCCAGGACTTGCGTACATTCCCTGTGTATGGGCCGAACAGCAAATCCGTTGCCTGTAAAGTGGCAAGAAGAGCTCTAGCAACTAGAAAACAAGAATCACATCATGTAGAAAATGTCAGCGATGACCCAGATTATTTGCCTCTCAATCCCAAAACGGTATCGGAGTTTTGCGTCAGTTTGATGGATGGCAAAGGAGATCTGTTGGGGGTTCTGGCGTTGGAACGGGAGAAAAGCGCCTTTGAAGAGGATGATGTTGCTCTTGTGGATGTGGTTGCTCAGCAATTAGCGCAGGCCATTGAACGTTCCAGGAATAGCGAACGGCTGGCCTTCAAGGAGACTGTGGCAACCATGACCTCATGGGCATCGGATATTGCACATGATGTCAACAGCGAGGTCGGTCAGATCCGTGGAAATGCTTATCTCATCAAGCAAGTGACGAAGGATCCGATCATCCTGCAATCGATTGATGAGATCGATAAAAGCGCCAGAAACCTGACCAGTGTAGGCCCGTGGAGCACACAGTCCAAGCGGGAGATCCCGTTGAACGCTTCATTGCGTACTTTTTTGGAACCGATCGTCAGCCAACGCGGTGTCAAATTGGAGTTAAAGCCCTGCCCGGAGGAAATCTACATCCGCGTCAATCCGACCGAGTTCGAGCATGTCCTACGTCATTTGGTCCGGAACTCTGCCCGGGCGATGGATGAGTACAAGAAGGGAACAAAGGAAAAGAAGATCTCGGTCGCAAGCCGGTATCTTTTCGATGGGTGGGCGGAAATCGTGTTCCAGGATTACGGCCCAGGCATCAGTGATGAAGTGCGGGCAGCGATCTTTCAGCGCAAGACCACCACCAAGCCAAGTTCTGGTGGGTACGGTTTGCTCATCTCGCGTCAGTTGGTGGATGATATGGGTGGAAAGATTACCCTGCTTCCAGCGGTGCCAGGGCAGGGTGCTACATTCTCGATCAAATTGCCGGTTGTCAGCACAACATCCAATGTTGAATGACAGAAACAGGTTGAATCATGCCAGAAGACACTTTGATGCAAGAACGTCCACGTGTGCTGATCGTGGACAATGAAGAACGGATCGTCAAACTATATAAACGACTCCTGGAGATTTGGAATTACGCCGTGATCATTGCGGAAGGTAGTGGTACGGCATTGCTGGATGATGCCGTGGCAAAAGCCCGAAAGTTCCGCTGCCAGATCGCTCTGGTGGATATGAGGCTGGTCGACAATTTCGATGATGATGATACCAGCGGACTTGACCTCATCGAGAAGCTCAAACCAGCCATCACCATCACCGTCAGCGGGTATGGAACCTTGCAGTTGGCCCTGGAGACGGTTCAAAATCGTGGTGCGGCCGATTTCTTCGAAAAAAGCGACGACCCGGATAAGCTCCGGCAAAAATTGGATCGGGTGGCGCATCGAATGTGTGCAGCCTGCAAGCCGATGGAGATCGGACCGGAGGATATTCTTGTGTCGGCGAAAAAGACTCTTTTCGAGAGAGTCCCAGTTGAGTTTCACGATCAACTCCACGATGCACTTGTGCGCCTCTTCCCGAACGCAGAGAAGCTGCACCTGGAAAAAATGAACTCATCCGGCATTTCCTCCGAATTCTCTACTGTCCCTCGCCCACGATCTGTGATCCTGCGTGTCTTTGAAGATGAACTTCAGCCGGTCATTGTCAAATTGGCGCGCCAATCCAAGATCAACCAGGAGGTCGAGCGGTTCAATAAATATATTCGTGGACGTTTAGTTGGGCAGTACAAACCGACACTCGAGAGTTCTGTTGAACTGTGGGATATTGGTGCCATCAAGCTTTCGTATGTCGGGTCGATCGAAGAAACGTTTGCCAATTTTGTTTCCCAGGGTTCCATTGAAAAGATCGAACAAAGTCTTGAACATTTCTTTGTCCATACCTGGTCCGATCACTATGGTCGTGCCAGAGATGTCCACAATGAGTCGCTCTTTGGAATCTACTGTAGAGTCTGGGATAGGGATTGGGTGAAGCGTGCCAACCAGTTTGTCATGCCTGATCCAGCAGATGCAATGGAGTTGATGATCTGGGAAAGGTCCAAGGCAAACCATCCGCTCGATTGGTTAAGGATAATTCAGGAATATGAAGGCAGCCCAAACGACCCGAGCCTTGTGCAGGAAACGCGTCTTGCGATCACTCATGGCGACCTGCACGCCGACAACTTGCTTATCGACGACAGCCAGCATGGGTGGGTGATAGACTTCGAACGTAGCGGCGAGGGACATGCCCTTCAGGATTTCATCGAATTGGAGTCAGACATCATTACTCGTATTGCCTGTGCAAGGGAGGAGTTCCCGGCATTCTATTATTTCTGTCTGGCGATTGCGGGCGGCGATTCCATCGATAGCCTTTCAACTGACCATGCATCCCTCACAAACGCTGAGACTCAGAAGCTGCTCAACACCATTGCTGCCATTCGTAGGTTGGCCGTTCGGTGCACGGGGATCAAGGATATCCGTCAGTACCTGCTGGGATTGTATTTCAACACGATCTTTCGTGCTACAATCGTTTCCAGGGAACCTAAGAAAAGTGAATTACGGGCATGGATGCTGGCCAGCATTCTATGTCACAGGCTGTCGCATTGGGGCGATTTCTGGCCGCCTGATGAATGGCACAGCCTGCCATCTCGAACAGAGGAGCCATGAACACCGATCACATCGAATATCGCAAGGAAGTGCTCAAGCCATTTTTTGATTTCATCAAAAGCGGAGAGTCTCTATTTGTTGTCGGCGCGCCCAGTGTGGGGAAGACCCGCCTGATGGATTTCCTGATGGGCAATGACCCGGATGCGGCGCGTGAAGGAAAGCAGCCTGATCGCGAACGCGTTAAAGTCCATTACCTGAAATCCGACCTGGCCTCCAGGACCTGGCTGGCACGTGTGGATATGAACCGGTTACGGGCGGAGAATGATTGGGGGTTCAAATTCTTTGAACTCTTACTTAATGCGATCCTGCTGGCGTGTAACGAATGCCCACCGAGCGAAGAGATCGAGCGGTTACGAGATGAACTTGCCGGGCTCGATTCCCAGGTGCTTGCCAGCGGAGAGGCTATCATGGCACACCGTTTGTTTGAACTGGAAGTGCATAAGCTATGTCACTCCGATGGCATCCACCTTTGTTTCTTGTTCGATGAATTCGACGAGACATATCAGTCCATACCTCGTGAGCTCTTTGCGCAATTACGGGCAGTGCGAGATGCAAATAAGTATTTTGTGTCCTATGCCTTGTTCCTACGGAACCTTCCAGACAAACTTCGCAAGCCCACGGACAACGAGTCGTTCTACGAACTGATCTCCCGCAACATGATCGGTATTGGACCGTTTACTCGGCAGGACACTCTCCATGTGCTGGGGCAACTGGAGACTCGTCACGAGATCGACTTAACCCCGGACCAACGTGAGTATTTGTATACATTGAGCGGTGGTCATCCTGGTTTTATTCAGGCATTGGTCAAGTCGCTCAAGGAATCGCGCCAAAGAACCTTTCCGCACCTGCCAACTCAGGAATGGTACACAAAGCAGGAGTTTACGCTGGAGGAATCTCGAAAAATATGGAACGGGTTGCTTGCCGATGAAACAAAAGCCCTCCTTGATTTCATACATGGCAAGCAAAGCGACATTCCCGCCGCGACGCGAAAACTGTTGCTTGCCAAGGGGCTTCTGGTTGAGAATGTCGATAAATCACTGAGGGTGTTCAGTAAGCTATTCGAGTATTGGTTGTCAAAACAATGATTTTTTAGAACTGTTGCTCGGCGGGGTCCCCGGACTCGCCGAGTTTTTTTGCTAGAGGATTCAATGCTTCACGGAAATGGCAGCGTCCACTTCCAGCGCACGGCTGCCATTCGCATCAAGAAAACGACAGATGTCCCCGTCCATGAAGCGACGGATATATCCACGTTCATTTTCACCAACAGAATGAATACCCAAATACCCACGAAGGAACAGGTGGCATAGAGTCTCGTGCCACGTTTGAAAATGTGAGGGATCTTGTTGCAGATTACATCGCGCAGGATTCCCCCAAACACGCCGGTGACCACGCCCATTAACGAAATGATCAAAAGCGACAAATCCATTTGCATGGCATAGGTGGCGCCGAGAATGCTGAAGAAACCCAATCCCAGCGCATCTGGGATATATAACCATTCCTCCGAGATTCGGTCGACCAGGTAAAAAGAAATGAATGCAACCCAAAAGGTTGCGACCGAAAGCCACTGATCCTCCAGCCAGAAAATGGGCGTGCGGCCCAGTAGCAGGTCGCGCATTGTGCCGCCACCGAATGCGGTGACGAACGCCACCGTCGTCGCGCCAACAATATCCATGTCATGTTTGCGGGCTTCGAGTGCGCCCGAAACGGCAGAAGCAGATACCCCTAAATAGGTCAGTAAGATGACCAGTCCTTCAATGTTATTCATGTTGTAATTTCCTTTGCTATTAAAACACATCCGAAATAAATTTGGGCATGGGCTATAATCACGCAAATCCTTTCCTGGCAGGTCCCACGATGTCGCACACTCCGCCTGAGTCATCCAAAATCCTTGAGATCTATCTGCTGATCGCCCAGTATCCCATGCTGGCGTCTGATATTCGCCGCCGGATGCGGGATGAGCTCTTCCGCCGCGGTATCATCACGCCGCAGCGATTCGACGCGGAAGTCAAGGAGAAGGCCATCCAGTCGCAGCAGCGCGAAGGCATTGTGAATGGGCTGCTGGAGGAAAACGCGGAACAATGGGATCTGCGCTGGAGCCGCGTGCGCAGAACCTTAACCGATTTCTATTTTGCTTACAACCTGCCGATCGAGATCCTCTATCATATTCTGGATGAGCTGCGCACGCCACAAGCCGATGGGAGAAGCATTGCCCCTGATCATAGCCTGCCCTTCAATCCCGAACTTGCTCCACTAGAAATGGTCCTGCGTCAGGCAGAGAAATACGAAGCCATGTCCGCCGAGCGACGCGCCGACGTGGACCATCACTTGCAGGAGTTGCGCGTCGTACTGCTTAAGAGTCTGGTCAGTGATCAGTTAGCATTCATCCACATTGCGCGGCGTTGGTTCACTGCCAATGATTTCAACATGATCCTTGAACGTCGCATTGGCACCGGAAAGATCGGAGGCAAGGCGGCGGGCCTGTTGTTGGCGTACAAGATCCTGCAAAATACCGCCCCTGAGATCTTCGACCAAATTCACCTCCCACGGTCGTATTACATCGGTGCAGATGTCTTCTATGATTTTATGGCCGTTAACCGGCTTGAGTTCTTGAATCAAAAATACAAGACTGCTGAACAGATCCGTGAGGATTACCCAAAGATCGTTGAACAGTATTCGACCACACGTTTTCCAGAGGAGATCGCTCATCAACTGCGCGAGGTCCTGCGCGAGGTAGGGAATACGCCGTTGATCGTCCGTTCATCCAGTTTGTTGGAGGACAATTTTGGAATGTCTTTCGCGGGTAAATATGTGAGTATTTTTTGCCCAAATCAGGGAACGCTCAAAGAGAACCTGCGTGACCTGACGAAAGCCATTCGCCAGATCTATGCCAGTGTTTTTGGCCCCGACGCATTGATGTATCGCCGCCGCGTCGGTCTGATCGATTATGACGAACGCATGGCTATTCTGTTGCAGGAAGTGCAGGGTGAACGTCATCGTCAATATTATTTTCCAACCCTGGCTGGTGTGGCTTACAGTTATAGTCCCATTGTGTGGAATCCCCGCTTCAAACGTGAAGATGGGTTTATGCGCCTTGTAATGGGTCTCGGCACTCGCGCAGTGGATCGCATCGCCGGTGATTATCCCCGGATGGTTAATCTCAGTCATCCGCAATTGCGTCCCGATGTTACGCCGCAGGCCATTCGCTATTACTCGCAGCATTTTGTGGATGCGCTTGATCTCGAACAGAACATCACGACCACGGTCCCGGCTGAATCGGTTCTCGGTGCAGATTATCCTCCGTTGCGCTGGCTTGTCTCGGTCGATGATGGAGAGACGGTTCATCCGCCGCTGACGATCGGTCGTAGTCTTGATCCGAAGCAACTCATCCTGACGTTTGACGGCATCCTGGGACGGGGAGGATTTGTTCCGTTATTGAAAACAGTCCTTACCCGACTCGAGGAACAGTACGAACAGCATGTTGATATCGAGTTCGCGATATCGTTGACTCCTGAAAATGGTTTGCCAAAACTTGCGTTCCATCTTTTACAATGCCGCCCTCAGAACCAGTTTGGTGCAGAGAGCCGCGAGATACAATCTCTTCCCACAGATCTCCTCGCGCAGGATAAGATTCTATTCTGCACACGCATGGTGCCGCAGGGACGTGTCAGCCAGATCGAATACATCATTCATGTGGACACGGAGAGCTACTATAAATTAAGTTCGCTCGAAGAGCATGCTGAGGTTGCTCGCTGCATTGGGCAGCTCAACGGCGTGCTGGATGGAAAGTCATTTATTCTCGTGGGACCCGGGCGTTGGGGGTCCTCCGACTCGATGCAAGGTGTGCCAGTCACTTATGCCGATATCTTCAACGCGCGAGCTCTTGTGGAAGTGGCCAGCAACAAGAGCGGTTTTGCGGCAGAACCCTCCTATGGCACACACTTCTTCCAGGACCTGGTCGAATCGCAGATCTATCCTCTGGCGGTGTACCCGGAAGAAGATGGAGATCACTTGAATTTGGATTTCATCTGGCAAGCTAAAGACCAACTTGCCAAATTCACCCCAGAAGCCACAGGAACCAGTCAATGTATCAAGGTTGTTCACATTCCCAGTGAGCGTCCTGGCTATACCATGGACCTGATCATGGATGGGCAAAATGGGTTGGGATATTTGACGAAGGTGAAATCGTAATCATGGGGACGATCTACATCAACCTCAAACAAACATGACTCACCCCGAAGTTAAGGAAGGGAGTGAGTGAGGACGGAAGAGAAGCCAAAGGCGAGAAAGAGCTAGGCGTAAACGATAAAGTGGAGTCAAGGTACCTTGGCTCCACTTTCCGGTTCTATGACAGAAGGTAGAAATCAGTTGGAATACGAAGTCAGAGTTAGGCAGGAGGGAAAGCAAGAAGGCGTACGCAAGAGAAGCAATCAGCAGGAATTTGAGGCGGGCTTGCCAGAGGAGTAAGTGCGGGGATTCAAACGCCATTTCGGTTTTGGTGAAACGCAGAGACATTTCAATCTGCCAGCGTCTGGCATAGGCAAAAACAATGCTCCAGGCTTGTTCGGAGTTGAGAACCGGTTCAGAGGTGAGGAGATACCAGGGTTTGCGTCCGTAACCGGGACGAGAGACAACCAGAAAGAGAGGGCGTTCATCGTCGGGCAAATGAACAGGAAAGGCAATGACACCTGTGTCCCGCTTACATCGCCTGCGAGCGTCCCAGATCATACGACGATTCCAGGACCGTTTGCCCCGAGCGATCTTCCAGCCTTCCTGTTTACGTCCATCGGGATCCACGAGATGGTAGCGTGTATTCCAACGCACAATAAAGCGCAGACGGTGATCCAGAGCCAAGCTCGTCCACGGACTGCCTGCAAACCCACGATCCCATACATGAATCACCTTCCGACCCCATAATCTGGTTACTTTTCGCAGGATTTTGCCTTCGACGTCTCGTTTGCTGCTGGCTTTCTTGCCTCGGGTCGTCCACCAACACAGGTGCGCCAGTACGGGGGTCCCTTTTCGCCCAGTCACCAGCAGTTGCAGCCAGTTGAAGCCGGGCACAAAAATGGGACGTCCACCGGGTGGATTGAAATAGCCCGGCTTGATCCGTTTCAAACGAGCCGCTTTGCTGGACCGCACAGCACACAACCTCTCGGACTGCAAGCTTTCACTCTTCTCCAGCACACTCTCATCCCAGATTACATAAATCTCTTCTTTTTGCTCCCGCAGTTCTTGCACTTTCTCATTCCCTCGCCCCCATAACCACTTCACGATCAAGCCGCTTCTCCATCTCTTTGAATGCAGTAAACTCGCAATCCGCTTTACCCCGGCTGGACCACGTTCGCCTCCCAGCAGGTGATCTCCCAACTCACTCAGCAACAACCCACTATTCCGGTTGCGGTGCATCAGGATCACGATGACTAGATCCAGCAGCGTCTTCACCAGACGACGGTCTACTTTCTTATGCATTTCCTCCAGCAATGGTCCCAGGTATTGCCAACATCGGTTCTCCAACTCTCGCCCCTCTTGCGCTTTTTCCCTTTCGCTACTACCCTTATTCATGAACAGACCTCCTGGAGTGTTTGTGCTTCTCTCACAAAACTGTACCAGAAGGTCTGTTCCTTTGTCTATTT
>CAZKSG010000013.1:0-44840 GCA_964555335.1 uncultured Anaerolinea sp. | reverse complement strand
TAAGAATATTCTCCTTCTCTGTTTACCGCCTAACAGCTCGCTGCACACATTGTTAGGCGTTGTTTTCCTATGCAAGGCTCAAAAGGCTTTTTACCTGAAAATGCTGCAGAGTCCCACACCTCGGCTGTATTATCCTGAGGCTCTTACCTTCAAGCTAGAAAATAACCCAAAGGAAAGGGTATCAAAATAACCCAAAGATCGCTGGTTGCCGTTGTCCAGCGAGTGAGCAACCAAATCAGAGAATTAGTCAAAAAGGCGAGACAAGCTCCGATACACATCCAAGGTCTTCTTGCATACAGTAAAGCCAGAGCAATAACGAAATTAAGTGCGGCCAATGCTTTTATTATTTCTTCAAACGAGGAAGACCTGGAAATCAGGAAAAGTGCAAATACGAAAGCAACGTTGTTGAAAATAATCCAGCCAGTGAAACCGGTTGCTATCGCATTCTTCCTGGTTACTGATTCATACGCTGTGTTCATCGTTACCTACTTTCTGGACATAAACGAACCGCCCAACTAGTAGCTATACAGTTGTAAAGTATTCCCACGCTAGGTGTTATCAGCACTGTGCTGTATAACATAGACCATTTATCCTATACGCCTCGCAGTGCATGGACCCGAAGGACAATCCTTCGAATGTGTTAGGCGACATTGATCATTCAAGCTGCTCCCTTTCCAAAGGAAAGGTGAAACTTCCTAAAGGGACCGATTGCCATTTATTGTCAACAAGTTGGCGTGCCTGTTCAAACTCAACATCGGATAACCACATAATTTCTTTTTTCCCTACTTGATCCAAATGTATCGTTCCTTTGAATTCAAAAGTTTTCGCCTGACATGGATTAAATGGTTCGCAAGTGACTATTCCCTTATTGGTATCCATCGTGCAAGAAATTCCATCAATCCTGACGCCAAACCAAAAACCATAGGAAGGCGCTCGGTATTCCTCGGGTGTCTCTGAATCCACTACATACAGGTCGTTGAAGCGAAAATCGGAAAGGGGGTCACATACCATATCTCCTCTGACGGTCACCGTTTTTCCTTCAAGCTTTCTGGATTCGTTCTCCATTTGCCATAGTTGATCGACGCCGATTGGGTGATTCTCATTCCAATAAATGAAAACCATCGCCATCACTACCAGAAGGAGAATAATACCAACAGCTGGCATCCATGACTTTTGTTGGATCATCATTGATCTTCTTCCGATTGCTCTGAATATCCCTGCCGCCCAACGGCACGCATTAGCTGCAAGTGAGAGGGTTGAGACTCGCCGTCGAAACGGGAAAACTCGAATCGACGAAAAATGCTAAAAACGCGGTGCGTACCCACCTGTCCACTGCACGTTGTGTTGGCAGCGACCTATTAATTTTACCCATTGCAGCGTTTTATGTACTCTTAAGAATCGTCTCTTGACAACATAGAATAAACGTTCTATCATCAGATGTGATTGTTCTATAATGATCTCTCCATAAGCAAAAACCATGCCCGCCTCTTTTGAATTGATAGAAACCGGAGCTTTGTCTAACGGCATCATTATAGCCAATTACGAACGGTCGGGTGAACTTAAGACGGGATCATTTGTCGACCAGGCAACCAGATTGCCTGGCGAAAGTGTCCAAAATATTCAATAATAATGTCTTCTAACTGCCTATAATAAAAGATACTCTTACTAATAAGAAAGGAACATTCATATGAGAAAAATAGTAACTTTCCTTTGGTTTAACGACCAGGCAAAAGAAGCGGTGGATTTGTATGTATCGCTGTTTGAAGATGCAAAAATAATAAACACATCATATCTCACAGAGTCAGTGGCAGAAGCAGCCGGAAAGAAACCCGGAGATCTGTCATCAATAGACTTTGAACTGAATGGCCAAAACTTTACTGCGCTAAATGGTGGTCCGATGTATACTTTTAGTGAGGCTATCTCAATAGCGGTAAACTGCAAAACTCAGGAAGAGATTGATAAGCTTTGGGAAGCGCTATCCGAAGGCGGCGAAATAGTTTCTTGCGGATGGCTTAAAGATAAATATGGCTTAACGTGGCAGATTATGCCGGAAAGCCTGGACATCATGATGCGTGATCCAGACACTGCCAAGGCTGATCGGGTTAGCGCTGCCATGCTTAGTATGGATAAGCTAAATATAAGCGAACTCGAAAAAGCCTACAAAGGCGAATAATAATTTAACTGGACAAATAACGAAAAGTTTTAATAGACCACCAGAACTTCCTGGTGCTCTTTCAGTATGTTCGCTAATTCTAGCGCCCTTTTTAGGCTATTAACATTTACAGCAGTAAAAGTCTTGCTGCCCAACTATGTTTTATCCAGGACCGTGCTGTCATTTATCCATGTGCAAGGTGTTATGCACCACAATGCCGTATAACAGACCATCCACCCTATTTTACGCCCCACAGCACATGGACTCGAACTGCGCGGTGACTTTCGCGTAGCACCCTGCATTTTCGTTTCCTTTCGCAAAGATCGAATTGGGTATACACTTATTGCCGTGCCTCGTTCGATCTTGCTTGTAGATGATGATGCACTGATGCGGCGCAGCCTGGCATTCCATTTGGAGCAGGCTGGTTATCAGGTGCGTACGGCTGCCAATGCCGAGGATGCCATCTCGCTGGTGAAACATACGCCGCCAGACCTTGTGCTGCTTGATATTGCATTGCCCGGCATGGATGGTCTTGAGGCGCTGCGTGAATTGAAAGCGATGCAGAATTTGCCGGTGATCTTCATTACGGGTCGCCGCCGCGAATTCGATGAAGTGCTGGGATTGGAGTTGGGGGCAGACGATTACATCACCAAGCCCTTCGACGTGGATGTGGTGCTGGCGCATATCAAGGCAGTGCTGCGACGGTCAGAACGAGGGGCGGACTCGGAAAAAAGACTTCAACGCCTCATCGTCGGGGACCTGGAGATTGACCCGCACTCTCATACGGCTGTTTGCGCCGGGAATATTCTCAACCTGTCGCCGCGTGAATTTGATCTGCTGCTTGTATTGGCTTCCCAGCCCGATACCGTGATCTCCACAGAAGAAGTGCTGGCCCAGGTGTGGGGTGCAGAATTCATCGGTCAGCCCCAGGTGGTGTATGTACACATCCGCTGGCTGCGCGAAAAGCTTGAGGACGTCCCAGCGCACCCGCAGCGCATCCTTACGGTGCGCGGCGTGGGTTATAAACTTGTGCAACACGATGTTGGATGAATCAGCATGTTCCGTTCCCTGCGTAACCGTCTTATTGTGAGTCATATTTTGCCGGCCCTGCTCATCATCCCTTTGATGGGCGCGGCCATGGTCTATGTGTTGGAGACGCGCTTGCTGTTGCCCGCCACCTATCGAAACCTTTCCAAGGAAGCCCAGCTCATGGCAGAGATCACCCGCGATCAGCCGGTCTTCTGGGAGAACAAACAAGCCGCGCAAGCCTTGGTGGAGGGGCTCAGTCCCTACTTGAATGGAAGAGTTTCGCTCCTAACGCTGGATGGCCACCTGCTGGCTTCCAGCGACGAAACGACCGGTGCCACCAGCATACAAGTATTCGACCTGCCGAATCTAACCGATGTGGCTCAAGGTGAAGTGGTGGAGCTGCAGAACGGTCCCTTGGCAGAGGCGATCACCCCTGTGCATGACTTGAATGGGAAAAGCATCGGTGTCATCCGCATGTCCACACAGGTGGTGACCGTCTCCGACGAGATCTATCAACTGCGCTACCTGCTTGGGTTTATCCTGTTGTTGGGCGTGATGGCGGGTGTTGGGTTGGGTTCGTATCTGGCGTTTGGCATCAATCGCTCGATCCAGCGTGTGACGCTTTCCATTCAGGCACTGGCACAAGGTGACTGGCAGGCTCATGTTGAAGAGCAAGGACCCGATGAAATGCGCCTGCTCGCCAGGGAAGTCAACACTCTGGTCGATAAGCTGCACGGACTTGAAAAAGCGCGCCGCCAATTGCTGGCGAATCTTGTCCACGAATTGGGACGTCCGCTGGGGGCAATCCGTTCAGCGATCCAGGCGCTGCTCCATGGTGCAGATAAAGATGCCCAACTCTCCAGCGAACTCCTTGGCGGCGTGGATGACGAGACGATCCGTTTGCAGCATTTACTGGATGACCTGGCTGGACTTCACGATCAGGTATTGGGCAAGCTCGAATTGACATGCTCTGAAGTGCAGGTGAAGGATTGGTTAAGCAGTACGCTTTCTCCGTGGGAAGCGGCGGCGCGGCAAAAGGGATTAACGTGGGAATTGTACACTGCGCCCGATCTATCGCAAGTGACGATGGATCCCAACCGCATGGCACAGGCGGTTGGAAATGTGTTGAGCAATGCCATCAAATTCACACCGACAGGCGGTGGGGTCTCCACGGTTGTGAAAGCAGAGATGGGTCAGTTGGTCGTGCAGGTGAAGGATACGGGGCCTGGAATTCCGTTGAATGAACAGGACAAGCTTTTCCAGCCTTTCTATCGTGGTAGCCAGGGGAAACGTATTGTCGAAGGGATGGGATTGGGTTTAAGTATTGCTCGAGAAATCATCCTCGCGCACGGCGGGGAGATACGCGTTGAGAGCAAGCCGGGGGCGGGGGCATGTTTTCTGTTGCAGATTCCGCTCGATCTGCCATCTGAAGCGTAAAACATCCATATCTTTATTCTACATCTTAAGGTAACCATAAGGTTCGCTTAGCGTTCCGATAAAGTCAACGGATGCTGCAAGGCGTATGATGCAGCCTGTGTTGACAAAAGGAGTTCAACCTATGAAGAAGCGAACAGTTTCATTTTCATTTCTTGCCATCCTCTTGATGGTGATTCTCAGCGCGTGTGGAAGCATTGGACTGACCGGGGTTCAATCCAAAGTGGATAATGTTCCAGTGGCGCCTGCTGCTACGCAGGCGATCCCGACTGCGCCAGCCGGTTCAACGGATTTATTGGCGGCGTATCAGGGAACGCTCGAGAACATCTACGCCACGGTCAGCCCGTCGGTTGTGAACATCCGCGTGGTGCAAAAGGTGACCGCGTCGGACTCATCTTCCTTGCAACTGCCAGGTTTTCCATTTTTCAATCTGCCGCAAGGACAGCGGCCCGAGCCCCAATATCAAGGCGCACTTGGCTCCGGCTTCGTCTGGGACAAGCAAGGTCATATTGTGACCAATAATCACGTCGTCAGCGGCGCGGATAAGATTGAAGTCGCGTTCAGCGATGGGACGATCGTGCCTGCCTCGTTGGTGGGCACGGACCCAGACAGTGACCTGGCAGTCCTCAAAGTGGATGTATCAGCCGACAAACTGCAGCCCGTGCAAGTGGGCGATTCCAATGTGGTGAAAGTTGGCGAGTTGGCCATTGCGATCGGCAACCCCTTTGGGTTGGAAGGCAGTATGACCACAGGCATTATCAGCGCAGTCGGGCGCTCCCTGCCTGCTGACGAGACTTCTGCACAGTCCTATACCATCCCCGATATCATCCAAACCGACGCACCGATCAACCCGGGCAACTCGGGAGGTGTACTGATTGATGCACAGGGACAGGTTCTTGGCGTGACTTCGGCAATCGAATCGCCAGTGCGCGCCAACGCAGGCGTTGGGTTTGCCATCCCGGCCGCGATCGTAAAGAATGTTGTCCCTGCTTTGATCAAGGACGGAAAGTATGTCCATACCTGGCTGGGTATCAGTGGCACTACCCTGACCCCGGATCTGTCCAAGGCCATGAATCTGGATGCAAGTCAGCGTGGTGCCCTGGTGGAGGAAGTGATGCCGAACAGCCCGGCCGAAAAAGCACAGCTACGCGCCAGCGACCAGAAGGTCACCATTGATGGACAGACCACCAATGTCGGCGGCGATGTGATCACCTCGATTGATAACCAGCCGGTTCTGGAAATGGATGACCTGATTGCCTACCTTGCTCGCAGCACCAAAGTGAACCAAAATGTGACTCTCGGCATCCTGCGCAATGGCAAACAGCAAACCCTGGATGTGACGCTTGCCGCCCGCCCGGCTTCTGACCAACGTGCCAGTGAAAATTCCCCTTCTTCTGTCAGCGGTATTCATCTGGGAATCCTGGGCACAAACATGGATGCATCCATCGCCAAGGAGATGAATTTGCCGAACGATCAGCAGGGCGTTCTTGTTGAGCAAGTGCAACCGGGCAGCCTGGCAGACACGATGGGGCTGCGTGCAGGAACGAAGATGGTCACAGTCAATGGGCAGCAGATTGTAGTAGGCGGCGATGTGATCACCACGATCAACGGCAAAACAATAACGACGATCGATGAACTCAAGGCAGAACTTGCCCAGCTTCCCACCGATCATCCGCTTTCGCTGACCGTCCTGCGGGATGGAAAGGAAATCGAGATGCAGATCCAAACAGGTCAATAACTGTCGGACTCTCCTCACAAGACAGTATTGAAGAGGTTTCAGGGCATGGACAACGATGAGTTGTCCATGCCCCATTATCGGATACATAGATCGATCTGGTCTACGCCATATTCCCTGACATTCCCGATATGGATGGACGATTCCGAATTGAGAATGGGCATATCAAAAGAGTTAGCCTAAAATGTAACTTTTGTCACGTGCGCTTTATCTCTAAAGTGGATATGATTAGTATGGTTTCTTTCTCGCGGTTGTGATAAGGAGCGTGTATGGTAGTCTTATCTACAAAACAGACCACTGCATGGGCAGAAGTTGATGAACAGGGGCGGCTCATTCTTCCACCTGAAGTTGCCCGCCAATATGGGCTGAATCCTGGTTCCAAGGTCCGTCTCGATGAAGGTCATAACTTCGTCAAAATGCACCGGCCGGTGACTCATCTCACCAAGGTGTATATCGAACCCACGGTTGCCTGTAATTTGGATTGCATCACCTGTTTCCGTAACGCGTGGGATCAGCCCATCGGAAGGATGACCGAGGAAACCTTCGAGAGTATCCTCAATGGACTGAAACAGATGGACCCAATCCCCAGTGTTTATTTTGGCGGGATTGGGGAACCATTATTTCACCCAAAAACGGTCGAATGGATTGGACGCATCAAACAGGAATTGGGCGTAAAGGTTGAACTCATTACCAACGGCACGATCCTGACCGAAAAGAAATCGCAACAACTGATCGAGGCCGGGCTGGATGTACTCTGGGTGTCACTGGATGGGGCGACCCCTGATAGTTTCGCTGATATCCGTATGGGCGCGGAGCTTCCTGTCATTATCGATAACCTGAAACGCCTCTTCAAATTGCGCAAAGGGGGGCACTTCCCGAAACCAGAAATCGGCGTGGCTTTTGTGGCAATGAAACGCAACATCAATGACCTTCCAAAGATCATCAAGCTGGGACATACGTTTGGCGCTAAATTTTATTCTGTGAGCAACGTCCAGCCGGCCACGTCTGAGATGCAAGCAGACCGTCTTTATCTGCGCACCATGCGTAATATTGCATATTTGCCTTCTCCCATGCTTCCAAAACTCAGCCTTCCGAAGATGGACTTCAACGAGGATACACAAGCTGCACTGACCGAAGCTTTCAACAGTGGATGCAACGTCAGCTTTGCGGGTAATAACTGGGGCGGCGCGAACGATGTGTGTAACTTTGTGGAAAGCGGCACCCTGTCCATTGCATGGATGGGCGATGTGAGTCCGTGTTGGCCTTTGATGCACACGCACATGAGCTATCTGCACGGTAAACCTCGCCTTTCAAAGAAACACGTCATTGGCAATGTCCGCGATAAAGCGTTGGGAGATATCTGGCTTGACCCTGACTATCTTGCCTACCGCGAACGATTGCATAATTTTGTCTTTGCCCCATGTACCTTCTGCGGTGGATGCGACCTCTCTGAAACCAACGAAGAGGATTGCCTTGGCAATGATATTGCCCCCGTTTGTGGTGGGTGCCTGTGGGCGCAGGGAATCATTCAGTGTCCGTGAGTCATAACGTCCCAAAGGTTTACTCGATAAACGTTGTTCAGGAATTCGAACCTTTGGGACGGTGTTTCGATGGGGAATTTTTGATATACTGAATTTATGCAGCTACGTTTTTATGCCAACATGCGCACGGTGATCGGCAAACCGTCTCTGGATGTGGATGACGCGCAGGTGGATACTTTTCGTAAACTGGTCGCGCGTCTGGTAGAGCAGTATCCCGAAACCCGATTCCATTTGTTGGACTCCAACGAAGACTTGCGACAAGATGTGCCCGTGTACGTGGATGGACGCAACCCGCGTCTGACTCAGGGTGGGATCGATACGCCCCTCAAGCCTGATTCCATCGTCAGTTTTTTCTCGCCCATATCCAGTGGAAAGATGAATGTGGAAGTGCTGCGCGAACCAAACTTTAGAAAAAGGAGTGAGCGATGAAAGTCAATTTCTTCGCGACTTTGCGCGATATTGCCGGCGGAAAAACTGTGGAATTCGATGTGAATCATGGCATCCCCGCACAGGAATTACTGGACAAGATTGTCGAACGATTCCCGTTGATGAAAAAGGAATTGTTGAATGAAGATGGAACGATGTATGGTCATGTTCACTTTTTTATCAATGGGCGCGATGTGCAATTTACGGATGAAAAATTTCAAACAAAGATCATGCAGGAAGACACCGTGAATGTTTTCCCTGCTGTGGGGGGCGGGTAAATCCACAGGGAGTAAGATGGTTAAACGAACAGAGCGACGATCGTCGCCCTGTTTTTGTTATCGTGGGAGATTCCGTTGATATGGCGGAATCCGCTTTCGACTTCGCTTGAAGCGCCGCCTTAGATGATCTCCAACTCTTTCAGTTTAGATTCGGGTACAACGCCGTTGACCCATCCACGCTTGTCGTAGTATTCCACAAGCATCTGGTCGAGTTCGCAGACCTGACCTTTGCTGCCACCCATGGTGGAAGGCTCGGTGGTGAAACGCTTTGGCAGGTAGTCACTGCCTTCGCGGAAGCCGTTCAGGTTGTTGTAATATCGTTCGAGGTTGTAGACGCGCTCGCCAACTTTCAACATATGTTCGGCACTGGATGGAACGCCTGTGATGGCTTCATATTGCGCTGCAAAGGAGTCCAGCGATTCGGCAAAAGTCGCAAATTTGCACACATCGAGACAGTCGGTGACAGTGTGTACGTTCTGGAAGATGATGGTCAGTTCACCCTTGCCCTTCCATTCCAGCGGGTCGGTAATCGTCGATGGTCCCAGCACGTTGCCGACCACTTCCGCCGCGGGGGTATAGCCGCGCAGGTGACAGGCGCCGCGATTGCTGGTGGCGTAGGCGATGCCCATGCCCTTGATGCCGCGCGGATCGTAGGCAGGCACACCCTGACCCTTGACGGTCATGGCGAGTTCGGGATGACCGAAGTGCGCGGCTACGGCGTTTGCGCCGTTCGCAAGGACATCACCGAAGCCTTTGCGGAAGGCGATCATTTCAGCGGCTTCCACCATTTTGGTGCCGTCGCCCCAATTGAGTTTGCCGGAACCGTTGGTATAGCCTCTTTCACTTGCTTCCATCCAGACGGAGAGCGGATGACCGACCTCGATGGCATCGAAGCCATAATCGTTTGCGCAATCGATCATTTTGGCAACCACGCGGATGTCGTCATTACCGCAGTTCGCACCAACCGACCAGGCGGGTTCGTATTCCACCGATTCCATGCGCAGACCCGCATACGGACCGTCCTTGATCTCCACTTCCTTCTTGCATGCAACCGGGCAGGCGTGACAGGTGGGATTGTCAACAAGAATGTTATCGTTCACATATTCGCCTGCGATTTTTTCAGCGTGTTCGTAGGCGGCTTGCTGGCTGTTCTTGGCAGGTAAACCGCCGATGATGTTGGTCATGTTCATGAGCACGTTCGTACCATACACCGAGAGACCCCCTTTGCGTGGGGATGTGACGACACGCTCGTCCATGATCTCAGCCAACGCCTTCTTGTGAGCTTCCTTCCATTTTTCACGATTGGCGGCTTTCACGATCTTCTTTTCAGCCTTGATCACAATGGCTTTCAAGTTTTTCGAACCACCAACACAGCCTGTGCCACCGCGTCCGCTGGCACGATCATCTTCATTGATCCAGCAGGCGAACTTGACCAGGTTCTCTCCGGCAGGGCCGATGGCGATTACTGTCAGATCTTTCTCGCCATATTTATTTTTGAAGTGTTTTACGGTGTCATGTACGCCCTTCCCCCAGACTTCCGAAGCATCGAGCAATTCAAATTCCCCATCATGGATGTAGGCGTAGGTTGGTTTTGCCGCTTTGCCTTTGAAGACCAGACCATCATAGCCGGCCCAGCGCAACCGGGCGGCAGACCAGCCTCCATGGTGCGAATCGGTGACCGTTCCGGTGAGAGGCGATTTGGTCACCACAGCCATGCGTCCGCTCATGTTGGCTTCGGAGCCGGTCATGGGTCCATTCATAAAGCATAAGATGTTATCTGGTGAGAGCGGATCCACCGACGGACCATTATCAAAAACGAACTTTACCCCGACACCACGTGCACCTACATATTTGAGTTTATATTCTTCCGGAATTGGTTTGAATTCCGTTTTGCCCGTGGTTAGATCAACCCAGGCAACCTTGTCTGCGTAGCCTCCGAGTGCCATATTTGTCTCCTCTGTAGCGAAAACGAAAATGAACAGCTAGCGCTGTCTGAATCTGATTTAGCATAGCATCCGCAAAAACGAAAGTCAATAATTAAGGTTTTCCTTAACCGTACTCTTTAATTTTGCCGAGTTGTTTTGTCAGATGCTACTAGCGATTGAATTGATCAATAAGGATGTCATTGTTTTCTATGCAGACTGGACTGATTGCCAAACCTGAACGCCGGATGAGATCGTCGGTAACGACAGATATCCATCTTGGACGGTGAGCGTTTGTCCGCTAAGGAGTTCGCGAAAAAGAGTCCCATCCGGGATGCCGCCATCGCGGACAAATAGCGCCTTTGCCGGTTGGTCCCCGGGATTGCGATTGCCGATCACGATGATCTGTTCTGAATCTGTATCGCGCAGATAGGCAATGGTGTTTTCTTCGGAGAGCAGAAATTGGAAACCACCATCGATCAACGCCGGGGAGGTTCGGCGCAGGTGGATCAATTTTTGATAGAAGACTCGCAAGTCGTGATCCCATTGACCTGAGTCCCAGATCATCGGGTCACGTGCGCCGAGTGAGTCGGCTGCGTTCATGCCGATCTCGTCTCCATAGTAAATACAGGGGACGCCCACATAGGTCAATAAGAAGGCGACCGCGAGACGGTTGCGGGCTGTGTTTCCTCCAACCATGTGAAGGATGCGCGCTGTATCGTGTGAGCCAAGCAGATTGAATTGCTGGCGTGCGATCACCCAGGGAATGGATGCGCGATAGGCCTGCCAACTGGCAGCCAACGCTTCGGTGGTCCAGGGAATGTTCGTCTCTACATGCCTGGGTTCTGCGTGTTGCCCCACTTGAAAGTGATCGAGCCAATACAAAAGCGGATGCGTGAACCCGGCGTAGTTCATCGTTGCATCCAGGCGATCCCCTTGCAACTGGGATGTACCGTCAAAGAAATTCTCGCCTAACAGATACGCCTGTGGGTTTTCCGCTTTCACTGCCTGGCGGATTCCCGTCCACACTTCGGCTTCGAGTTGATCCTTGCCGTGGCGGGCAAGCATATTGGCTACATCGACGCGCCAGCCATCGATGGAGTAGGGAGATTTGAGCCAGCGTCGAAAGATCGAGTTGGGGCCTGAATAAATGATTTCCCGTAGGGATGTGCTTCGATAATTCAATTTCGGCAGGCTACGAACGCCCAGCCATGACTCGTATTCATCTGGATGTTTATGAAATGTGAAATACTCAACTGATGGTGCATGTGGATCTGCCTGCGCTGTTTGAAACCAGGGATGCATCACACCGCAGTGGTTGGGGACGATATCCAGAATGAAGCGCATTCCGCGTTCGGTCATTGCCCGGCGCAGGGAGGTCAGCGCATCATTGCCACCAAGATGCGGATCGACATTTTCATAATCCACCACATCATAGCGATGGTTGCTGAACGCTGAGAAGACCGGATTAAAGTAGATGGCATTCACGCCCAGATCAGAAAGATAGTCGAGATGTGCCTCCACACCGGGCAGGTCGCCTCCATAGAACTCCACCATCGCCTGCGGCCATTTGCTTTGCGGCTCATCCCATGGTTTGGCGATAGAGTTCAAGCCATGATATTCGAACTCGCTATGTTGAACGTTACTGCTGGGATCACCATCGGCAAAACGGTCGGGGAAGATCTGGTAAAACACGCTGTCACGAACCCAGGTTGGCGCTTCATAGTCCGCGAGCAGGCGGAAATCGTTTGCATCGGTCGGCTGGTGGCGTTGGGGGCCGAGTCCGTTGTACCACCAGGCGCCATCGGATGTGAATAGAAGGAAGCGATAGCCGGTTACAGGCATATCGATGCGCAGGGTCACCTCCCACCAACGGCAGGCAGGATTAGATTGGGATGTGGCAGGATGCATCTCGGCAAAATGCTGCTCGCCATCGGGGCACGTGCGCAATAAGAGACGCTCGATCGGCGCATCTACCGATGCTCGCAAACGGAGGGTGACATCATCGCCGACGCTCAATTCCGCGTGGCGGTGAGGCTTTACATAGCGGGAGGAACCATCATGATGGATGGAGGAAATATAGGAGGGTTTCATTTTTTGAGAGTAATAGCGACATCAATTATTTTGGCTGTGGATATGAAAGTGTATCACAGCCATGAAAGGTTTCCCCGCTGATCGTAAACAGCTATTGATTACTACCCGCCCGTAACTTTAGCCGTGGCTGCCGAACGCGTGTGAACGTTTAATTTTTCGAAGATCGCTTTGAGATGTCTTTTTACGGTATTTGTAGTGATCACCAGTCGTTCGGCGATCTCCTTGTTGGTCAACCCCTGTGCGAGAAGATCGAGCACTTCGCGTTCACGGTCGGTCAGGGCGCTCAGCTCGCTTTGGGATTGATGAGACTTCTTTGTCTCTTCGATCACACGGCGGAAAGCGGCGCGGTCGAAGGCGCGTTTTTCAATGAAAGCCGAAACGGAAAACTCGGAATAGACGCGTTGGATCTCCTCTGTTTCAGTGATGCCGCTTACGACGATCGTGGGGATGGATGCCGCCTGGGTGGCAGCCAGCAGTTCGTGCCCTTCCAGGTTGACGTCGGGCGTTTCTTGTTCGGCGAAGTTGCCAACAACGCCCTGCAGGGACAGGTCCATGACGGCGAGCGAAAATTTTTCGCGGCGCAGATATCCCAGCGCATCGCCAAAGCTGGCGCATGTGCGTACATGGAAACCTGCGTCGCTGAGGAGTTCTTCGAGAATGCTTCTCCAGCCGGCATCATCTTCCACAACCAACACTTTTTCACTCGAGAGTTTCGCCGGTGGGGGTGATCCCTTGAGCGGGGAGGTGGAAGCTGTTGAAGCGGACGCAGGTGCAGGCGTAGTCAGAAGCGGAGGGCTGACCAGGATGCGGTATACGATGTCACGGAACTGGCTGCGGTGAAAACTTTCCTTCCGCAAGAAGGTGAACGCCCCATAATCCGTAAGGGCAGTGACGGCAAGTTCCACGGTTGCAAAACCTGTCAGCAAGATGGCACGGCAGTTGGGGTCGAGTTTGCGGACCGAATCCAGAACGCGCAATCCATCGATATTGTTGTGATCGTTGGGAGATAACGAAAGATCCACAACGGCGACGCGATGCGGCTTGGATTTCAGCGCGAGGATGGCATCATCCAGGTTGGTGGCAAGGTCCACCTCCAAACCACATTCGGAGAGGATCTCGCTGATGATCTGCTGCCAGGAGCGATCATCTTCGATGACGAGTGCGCGAAGGACTTGTGCCATTATGGATGCTCCATGGGTAGGCGCAGGCGGAACGTTGTACCGTGGCTGCCATCGCTTTCGACTGTGATGGAACCGCCAAGGCGGGTCATGAAAGTCTTGACCCACCAAAGACCAAAGCCCAACTTTCCAGGATGCGCGGGATTGCGCGAAAAGTTCAATTCGAAGATCTGATTATGCAGTTCCGGAGCAATGCCGGGACCACTGTCGCTGATGGCAAGCTCAACCCAATCTGGCAGGGCGGCACCTTGAATGAGGATCGACCCGCCGCCATTCATGGCCGAGATGGCATTCTCAATGAGGTTGCGGAAAACAAATGTAAGGCTTTGCCCTCCTGCAATGACATTCGGCAGTTCTTCGAGCCCGCTGGTCTGGATCTTGATTTCATTGGAAACTTGAATGATGCGAATCGCCTCCGCGAGACGGGCTGCGATCTGCACCTTTTCCATGCGGATCGGACGAAGGTGGGACAGATTCTCCTGCACGATCTGCATCGCTTCCCCCGCGCTGCGCTCGATCTCTTTGAGATTGTTGGCAAGGTACGAATCGGTCCCGAGAACGGATTGATACTTGTCTTGAAGAGCTTGCACCCGAACCGGAATTGTGCCGACCTTGTTGTTCATGTTATGCATCAGGTTCGCGGAGATGTCACCCACCGCGGCAAACGTTTCGGCTGTCCAATGTTTTTCCTGTGACATGCGCAACGCCTGCTGGTGCACCTCGTTTTGAACGGCAAGCGCTGCGTAGTTGGCGAGACAGGCGAGTACCTTCTTATCCCATTCAGACATCGCGCCACGTCCTTCACTGAAGACGCCGAACAGGCCCAATGCCTTGCGTTCATCGATACCCGGCAGCGGAATTAACAGCGCGTTGGGATCGTCCATGCGCTTGAAGATGTTCTGAGCCCCATATACAACACCATCCGATGATTTAAGCTGGAGTTCTTCTGATTCGTTCTTGAGCCAGATGGCGCTGGATGTTGTATTGAGCAGATTATTTGCCATTACACACAAGCGCGCCAATACTTTTTGGGTGGGCTGCGAGATCAACAGGTGCGCGGCTTCCTGTAATGCATCCAGCAAACGGACTTCCTGAATGGCGGTGATGGCATAGGTCGCCAGCGATTGCAGCATGTGGTTATCGTCTTCAGAAAAACCGCCGAGTTCAGGGCTTTCCAGATTGAGCACGCCTTCCAATCGTCCGCTGGCGTTGATGAGGGGAACGGCCAGTTCGGAACGCATTTCCAGTTTTGAGTCGAGCGGATAGTAGATCTTCGACCACGGCTCCTGTTGCAGATCAGAGATCAGCAATGGTTGGCGGTTGCGCGCCACCATTGCCATGATGCTGTTGCCGTTTAAGGGAAGTTGTTCCACCAACGGCCGTTCCATGTGGATGCCATGTACGGCACTCGTAACAAGGTAGTCTCCGCTCTTATCCAGCAGGCGGAAAATTCCATATTGGGCGTTGGTGATTTCCAATGCCAGTTGCAGGATGGAATCGAGCGTCTCTTCGAGGCGCAGGCGGGATGAAATCACCAATCCCGCGCGGCGCAGTTGATTGAGCTCATCGTCCTTACGGGTTAGGTCATGTTTTACGCTTGCCAGCCGGCGTGCGTGATAGATCGCCATGGCCGCCTGATTGACGAAGTTATTCAACATCAATTCTTCAAGGTGTGTGAACTGGCGTTCTTCATATAAATAAATGTACAAGATACCCACAACTTGCTTGGCAACGATCAATGGATAGCAGGCGACTGCTTTGACGCCCAATGCTGCATGGTAGGGATGCACGTCTACATCGGGTTCTTCGTAGGATACACTGCGTTGGCGCCGCTGGATCGTCCGCATGCCGATCCCGTTTGGACGCGGCGCGTCGTCGGGTTTGTCGACGGTGGATGCAACCCTTCGTCCTTCCGGTTCTGCCGAGACGCGCGATTCCTTTTCGAAGGCGCCGGTGGACTGATCGTATGTATAAATCACGGCAGATGACCCCGGCACGACTCGGATGGCGCTGTTTACGATGAGCTGCAGGCTGAAATCGTTCTGGCCGTCGTCATCTGAGCCGATGCGATTGATCGCGTTGCTGATCTGGTTCAAGATGCGCAAGGCTTCCAGCAAACGCGGATCGGTCTCTTCGGGGGAGGATGGGAAAGGTTGTGACGTCATTTCAACAAACGCCCGTTCCCGGGCTACTGACGATTTTCCCATTGGTTGCTCATCCATGCAAGTTTTGATCCTTACAAATTCCGGAGTAGATTCCAACCGAGTTGGAACGCAAAGAATGCCAGAGCGATCCCGCAAACTGCGTTCACCCAGCGAAAGAACGTACCTGTGACGAACTTGCGTCCCCAGGCGACCAGCCCTGCCATAACGAAGCACCAGGACACAGCCCCGCTCAAGAAGCCGGCAAAGAAGATGGCAAAATCTGCTGCCTGTGGCTTACCGGAGAGGGATGCGAACACGGTTGTTCCCAACCCGGTCCAGAAGACGATGTTCATCGGATTTCCCAGCGAGAGAAATGCTCCCGTTGCGAAATCTCCGCGAGCAGAAGCTGGAGACGTTGAATCCAATTCTCTTCCTTTGCGTGCATCCTGGATCGCATCCCGGGCGAGTTTCAACATCAGGAAGATGCCGATCAGGCTGAGGATGACTCGTGCGATGTTGTTTTGCACAAGAACGGCGAGTCCCGTCAGCGCAATAATTGCCCATGTCGTATCACCGACCAGTGAGCCGAACTGCACGAACAACGCGGGAATAAACCCACGTGCTGCGCCGCGACGAACGGTCTCTGCGGTAACGACTCCGGGAGGGGCGCAGAAGGCAATAGCCAGAATGAACGAAGAAACAAACAATGGCATGGATACTTACGAGACAGACCGAGGGGTTCCTCGGTCTGTCTGTTCTCCTTCCTCTTACTTGGTACGAGGGATATTAGCAGTCGAAATATAGAGTGAATTCGTACGGTGTAGGGCGGATGCGGACCGGGTCGAGCTCGACCTGGCGCTTATAACCGATGTAGGCTTCGAGCAGATCTGAGGTAAAGACATCGCCCTTGAGCAGGAATTCGTGATCGGCTTCGAGAGCATCGAGCACCGCGCCGAGGGAGGCGGGAACCTGCTTGATGAGCTTGGCTTCTTCGGCGGGCAGTTCGTACAGATCCTTATCCACAGGATCACCCGGATCGATGCGGTTCAGAATACCATCCAAACCTGCCATCAAAACAGCGGAGAAGCACAGGTACGGGTTGCTGGACGCATCCGGGGCGCGGAATTCCACGCGTTTGGCCTTGGTGCTCTTGGTGACCGGGATGCGACAGATGGCAGAGCGATTGCGTTGTGAGTAGGCAAGGTTGACCGGTGCTTCAAATCCCGGAACCAGGCGGCGGAACGAGTTGGTGGTGGGCGAGGTCAGGGCGAGCAGCGCCGGAGCGTGTTTGAGAATACCACCGATGTAATACTTGGCGGCTTGTGACAAACCTGCATACCCAGACGCATCATAGAAGACGTTGGTGTCACCCTTCCACAAGGACGAGTGAACATGCATACCCGAACCATTGTCACCGAACAAAGGCTTCGGCATGAAGGTCACGGTCTTGCCATTCTTGCGGGCGACATTTTTGGCGATGTACTTATAGACCAGAAGTTGGTCGGCCATGCGGGTAAGGGTTGTGAAACGCATACCTAATTCAGATTGACCAGCGGTTGCTACTTCGTGGTGATGGACTTCCATCGGGATGCCAGCAGCTTCGAGCGCGAGTACGATCTCACTACGGACGTTCTGCAGCGTGTCGGTCGGCGGGACGGGGAAGTAGCCGCGCTTCGGGGAGATCTGTCCGCCGAAGTTCTGGCGGTCGGCACGGCCGCTATTCCACCAGCCTTCTTCGCTGTCAATGTGGTAGAACGCTTCGTTGGTATTGCTTCCATAGCGGACGTTGTCAAAAATGAAGAACTCGGCTTCGGGTCCGAAGAAGACCGTGTCGGCGATGCCGGTCTGCTTGACATAGGCTTCTGCCTTGCGGGCCACGTAGCGCGGGTCGCGGTCATACGGCTGAAGAGTGATCGGGTCGTAGACATCGCAAGTGAGGACCAAAGTCGGGATGTCGGCAACTGGATCGATGAAGGCGGATTCAGGATCGGGCATCAGAAGCATGTCCGATTCGTGGATCTCCTGGAAACCGCGAATGGATGAACCGTCGAACGGAAGTCCTTCCTTGAACAGATCTTCGTCGAGACGACGCACGGGGATCGTGAAGTGCTGCCAGGTTCCAGGCAGGTCGATAAAGCGAACATCGACCATCTTCACGTCTTTTCCCAGCTTGAGTACATCAGCAACTGATTTTGCCATGTCAGAATTCTCCTTCTTGAAATGTTTCGTCGGATAATAACGTGGGTCATTGTAGTAGTGCGGAGGGGTACCCGTCTATTACCCAAATGGAGCATATTTGAGCCTGTCGAGCAGTTCAGTGTAGCGCACAGGTATAATGAAAATCATGGACAACGCGCTGAGCAAGACCGCCGCCCGTTTCGGAGATACATTCGAGATCATCAAACCTCACCTCAAAACCGCGCTCGCCTCTGCAGCAGACCCGGAACGCTCTCTCATTTATCTGGAGCGTCTCCTCGACAGTGGTGATGATACATTGCAGCAGGCATTGATCAAGAATCCGCGCGTGATCGAGAGCCTGGTCACGATCTTTTCAGGCAGCCAATTTCTGACCGAGATCATTCTTCGTAATCCTAAAAACGTCAGCCTGCTCTATCATCGCAAATCGTTGACTCAACGCAAGAGCGCCGAACAGATTCACGCCGAAGCTGTGAAGGTTATTGAAGGATCATCGGATGAAAATGTGCTCGACGCGCTTCGTCTCTATCAGCGCAGCGAGATCCTGCGCATTGGCGTCAGTGATTTATTGACCTTGTTCGATCTGCGTGCGGTTACTCAGCAGCTCTCCAACCTTGCCGATGGACTTGTACGTGCCTGTCTCGATCTAGCCAGCCAGCAAAGCGGCATCAGCGCGAATGATTTTGTTGTCATCGCCATGGGCAAACATGGAGCCGAGGAACTTAACTACAGTTCCGATATTGACCTGTTATTTATTTCCGCCCATGATCCAATCGAAAAGCTAAAACTCGGTCAGCATTTGATCGGTACTATTGACAAAGTCACTGCCGAAGGATTCCTCTACCGCATGGATATGCGTCTGCGTCCCTGGGGTCGGGATGGGTTTCTCGTGACAACCGCTGATGGGTATTTGCAATATGTTCAACAGCACGCGCGGTTGTGGGAGAAACAGGCATTGCTCAAGGCGCGCCCGGTTGCAGGAGATATCGCACTCGGTGAAAAAATGATCGCCCAGGTACAGTCGTATATCTTCAGCCATGCTCCTGAGGAAGTGCGTGCCAGCGTCTTTGCGATGAAACAGCGCACCGAACAGGTCTTGCAGCAAAAGGGACGCGATTGGGGAGAAGTGAAACTCGGTGAAGGTTCGATCCGCGATGTGGAGTTCGTTGTTCAGTATTTGCAGCTTGCGCATGGCAATCAATATCCTGATCTGCATGGCCGCGCTACGTTGCAAGTCCTGCCGCGTTTGGCGCGTCATCGTTTGCTGACACATGAGGAAGCACGCATCCTGATCGATGGTTACACCTTGCTCCGAACCATTGAGCATTACATCCAAGTGATGCATTACCAGCAAGCCTACACCATGCCATCCGAACCAACGGCCTTGGCCTTGCTGGCAGGACGTCTCGGTTTCAAGAATACGGATGCGTTGATCCATCGCTACGATGAACATCGCAAGGCGATCCGTGCGATCTATTTGAAGCATGTGGGCAATGAACCTGTTAAGGAATCGCAACCACAGGTCGTTCAGCATATTGCCCGCCTTGGTGCCGATTATGTCGAATCGTTCTCACCCGAGGAGATTCAACACCATGCCGATCTTGCGCGCGGCGTTAACGAGCAGGTGCCTGCCATTGTTGACGCGCAGTTGCTTGGCAAAGATGCCTGGCGTGTCACAGTCGTAGGTTATGACTATCCCGGTGAGCTTTCGATTATCTGTGGTCTCTTCTTTGTCTTTGGATTTAATATCATCGATGGCAATGCCTTCACCTATGAGCCTCTGGAAGCGACGCAAACCGAATCGCGTCAACAATCATTCACTCGCTTCGATCCCAGCCGACGCCTGCCGCCGCGCCGCAGGCCATCCTCTTCCTCTGAGACGGATACCCGCCGCAAGATCGTGGACGTGTTTACCGTCAAATCGATCTTATCCACCCCGCCTGATGCCTCCATTTGGCAATCCTATACAGATGATCTACATCATTTATTGCGCATGATGCGTACGGGACAACGTCGTGAAGCACGCGGCGAACTGGCTGTCCGTGTGGGGCAAATGTTCAAAGGGGGTTCCGGTAGAGTGGTCCCTCTGCTTCCGATCGAAATTGAGATTGACAATGAAGTCGATGAACGTTATACCATCCTGCGCATTGACACGCCTGATACCATCGGCTTTCTGTACGAATTTACCAATGCCCTGGCTTTGACACGAACCTATATCGCCCGCACGATCGTTCAATCCGTTGGATCGCGCGCGCAGGACATTCTCCACGTCACAGATCAGGATGGCAACAAGATCACGTCGCCCGAAAAACAGCGTGAATTGCGCGCTGCCGTATTATTGATCAAGCATTTTACACATCTTTTGCCTCATTCCCCCAATCCATCCACGGCCTTGTTGCACTTCCGCGAATTCCTTGCCCAATTGTTCCAGCGTCCCAACTGGTACGACGAGATCGCTTCCATCGAAAAACCGGATGTATTGAATGCGTTGGCACGTTTACTCGGTGTCAGCAATTTCTTGTGGGAGGATTTTCTGCGCATGCAATATGCCAATCTCTTTCCCGTTGTAAAGGATGTGGAAGAACTTTCCACATCCAAACCGAAGGGACAATTGGAATATGAGTTGGCTCATGCGCTCGAAACCAGTCAGGTCGGAGACGTTCGGTATGCTGACTGGCGCACGACCCTCAACGCCTTCAAAGACCGTGAGCTCTTTCGCATCGACATGCGCCATATCCTGGGGCTGACAAAAGAGATCGATGACTTCGGATATGAGTTAACCGACCTCGCGGAGGTAATCGTCTGTACGGCGCTCACTCTTTGCGATTCCGAATTGCGTGTTCTTCATGGTGATCCGCATTTGGAAAATGGAAAAACCTGCGAGCTGGCTCTTCTTGCTCTCGGCAAATGTGGTGGGCGCGAGCTTGGCTTTGCATCTGATATTGAGTTGATGTTCATCTATGCGGGTGATGGGCGCACAAGTGGAAGTAACTCTATACTGACTACGGAATACTTCGAGCAGCTTGTTCGTTCGGTTGATAACTCCATCCAGACTCGGCAGGAAGGCATCTTCCACATCGACCTGCGGTTACGTCCGTATGGCAAGGCAGGCAGCATGGCCGTGTCGCTTGAGTCGTTTAAGAAATACTATGCACCGGAAGGTCCTGCCTGGGCGTACGAGCGACAGGCGTTAGTCAAAATGCGACCGATCACAGGCGATGAAAAATTGATCGATGAGTTATGCAAGTTACGCGATCTATATGCCTACGAAAGTGGAGCGTTTGACGTGACAGCCATGCGTGCGATGCGCGAACGACAAGTCCGGCATTTGGTGGTTGGAGGCACATTTAACGCCAAGTTCAGCCCTGGCGGTTTGGTGGATATTGAATATCTGATTCAGGGATTGCAGATCAATCACGGTGCAAAAAATCCATCCTTACGATTGACGAATTTACGGGAAGCGATGGCAGCTTTATATAAATACGACATTTTGTCTGCTGACGATCACATTCGCCTGCGCAAGGCACACACCTTCCTGCGCTGGCTGATCGACTCGCTTCGCGTGGTGCGCGGTAACTCCAAAGATGTGACCATGCCCCCGTTCGGAAGCGACGAGTTCCTTTTTTTGGCTCGACGTTTGCTTTATGAGGATGCTGTCCATCTCCGCGATGATCTATCCCGGTATGTTGCAGATGTTCAGGAAATCAATTCACGTTTATTATCATAGGTATATAAAACCTGGCCTTCTACATTTGTCCAGCATCATTTCATTGAATATGAGCCGAATCTCAAATCATCTTAAGGACTGACCATGTTAAACAATCCTCATCGTCGCTTCAATCCGCTCACAGGCGAATGGGTACTTGTGTCTCCACATCGCGCCAAACGTCCCTGGTTGGGACAGGTCGAAAAACGTTCGCCCGAAGATCTGCCGACCTATGACCCGACTTGTTACCTCTGCCCACGCAACGAACGAGCAGGGGGTGTCTCCAACCCGGATTATGCAAATACTTTTGTTTTTGAAAATGACTTTGCCGCTTTGTTACCTACTCTGGAAGAAGAGCCCGCTTCAGACTCGCCTTTGCTTGTTGCCGTCCCCGAGCAAGGACAATGCTTTGTCGTCTGCTTTTCACCCCGTCACGACCTGACGCTGCCGGAGCTCGACCTGCCTGCCATTGAAACTGTATTAAGCACCTGGACCCAAACGTCTGTTGATCTAATGAAAAAAGACTTTGTGAAATATGTGCAGGTCTTCGAGAACAAAGGTGCAATGATGGGCTGCTCGAATCCGCATCCACACAGTCAGATCTGGGCGCAGTCCCAACTCCCGAATGAGATCATCAAGGAAGTTTCCACACAGTCGGAATATTTCAATAAGGACGGCCATCCGCTTCTGATGAATTACATCCAGGAAGAGCAGAAACGCAAGGAACGAGTCTTGTTCTCCAACAATCACTTCACAGCGGTCGTTCCCTTCTGGGCTGTGTGGCCGTTCGAAGTGCTGGTGAGTGCGCATCGTCCGACTCGATATTTATCTGATCTTTCAGCCACTGAGGTGTCGGCGTTGGCGGAAGTATTTAAGCATGTGACAACGAAATACGATAATCTGTTTGAGATCTCCTTCCCGTATTCTATGGGCTTCCACCAGGCGCCTGCAGATGGGGAAGATCACCCTGAGTGGGTGTTGCATGCGCATTTCTACCCACCGCTGCTTCGTTCGGCGACCGTGCGCAAATTCATGGTCGGGTTCGAAATGCTTGCCATGCCGCAACGCGACATCACGCCCGAAGTGGCAGCGGAGCGACTGCGAAACCTTTCCGAGATTCATTATAAACACCGCTAGGTGAACAAGTCCTATAAAAAGGACACATCGCGACGATGTGTCCTTTTTGATTCCAAATTGCCTCTTGAAATTTCGTCAAAAGGTGCTATGATTGTTTATGAGCGATTGTGATTGATTATGACTGATTTTACTCCCACCCCCGAACGGCAAAAACAGATCCTTTCCCTGCTTGAACGGCAGGGACGCTTGCGCGTGGCGGAGATCGTGCAGCAATTCGCCATTAGTGAAGCGACTGCGCGACGCGATCTTGAAACACTGGCATCGCAGGGTAAGGCACAACGTGTCCATGGTGGGGTCATTTCAGTGGAGCAGGCGCCGCCCGAGCTTCCAATCCTTGACCGCGAAAGTGAACAGGCAGATGAAAAGGCTCGCATCGGACGTGCGGCTGCCGGCCTGGTTGCTGATCGAGAGACTGTCTTCCTTGGCTCCGGTACAACCGTACTCGAAGTGGCACGCAACCTACGGGACCGAAAACAGTTGACCGTGATCACCAATTCCTTGCCGGTGTTGAATACACTGGCGGGCTTGAAGGAGATCACGGTCATTTCATTAGGTGGGATGCTGCGCGACAGCGAATTATCTTTCATCGGTCATATCACTGAACAGGCTCTGGCAGAAGTCCGTGTGGATAAGGTGATCGTGGGAACGCGTGGTTTGAGTCTTGAACACGGATTGACCAACGATTACTTACAGGAAACATTAACTGATCGCGCCATCCTCAAGATCGGACGTGAAGTCATCATTGTGGCAGATTATTCAAAGGTGAATCGCGTGGCGACGGCATTGCTCGCACCACTCGATGCGATGAACACTTTGGTCACTGATGCAAATGCGGACAAGAAATTTTTACAGGCAATCAAGAAACAAGGCATTCAGGTTTTAACCGCGTAACGCTGGAGAACCATGCTGCTCAAGGATTTCAAACCTCGGTCCAAACTCGTGACGAAGACAACGTTGGTGAACAAACCAAAATTCCCTGTCATCGACGCGCATAATCATCTGGGTGAACCCTTCGGCGGTGGCTGGGATCGTAAGCCAGTATCGCAGTTGCTGGATCAATTAGATGAGGCAGGTGTTACGCATTATGTTGACCTGGATGGTGGATGGGGCGAGGAGATTCTTGAACGTCATCTCGATCATTTCAAGAACGCCGCGTCGGAACGTTTTCAGATCTTCGGCGGTGTAGATTGGTCGAAGTGGCGTGAGATGGGCGATGCGTTCCCCGGATGGGCGGCGAAACGTTTACGCGCTCAGAAGGAACGCGGGGCACAGGGACTCAAGATCTGGAAACCCCTGGGCTTGCACGTGGTCGATCATAACGGGAACCTTGTCGATGTGGATGACGAACGACTGATCCCGATCTGGGAAACGGCTGGAGAGTTAGGGCTGCCCGTACTCATCCACGTGGCGGACCCAGTCGCGTTCTTTGATCCAGTCAGTGAGTATAACGAGCGCTGGGAAGAAATCGGTGAACATCCCGATTGGGCGTTTACCAGCCCGCCGTTTCCGCCGTTTATGCACATCATGAACGGACTCAAGAACTTGGTCAAACGCCATGCCAACACAATATTTATCGGCGCACACGTTGGATGTTACGGCGAGAATCTTGGCTGGGTGGGGCAGATGCTGGACGATTGTCCGAACTATTACATTGACATCTCTGCGCGATTGGGAGAATTAGGTCGCCAGCCGTATACCGCGCGAAAGTTCTTTATTCAATATCAGGACCGTATTCTCTTCGGCTCTGATATGAGTCCTGACCTGGATGCGTATCGCCTCTACTACCGCTTCCTTGAGACAGACGATGAATATTTTAACTACAACACCAGTGAAGTGCCCGGGCAGGGGCGCTGGTATGTGTGTGGCCTGTATCTGCCTGATGATGTGTTGCAAAAGGTCTATGCTGCCAATGCCCAAAAAATATTGGGATTGTGAGACACCATGGAATTAAATTTCCTCACTATTGCTGATGCGCCTGAAGATTTAAAACCATTGCGGAGCATATTGGCGTCGTTTGAACGCGAGAAACAGGTCCAGCTTTCGTATCGCCGTGTAGGGTGGGACCGTGCCTGGCAGGCGTTGTTGATGGATGCAGTCGAAGGCAAGGGACCTCATGTCTCACAGATCGGTTCTACATGGGTGGCGACGATGGCGATGCTGGAGGCGCTGCGCTCTTTCAGTACGAAGGATCTTTCTGCTATCGGGGATTCGTCTCGTTTTCTCCCTGCCGCATGGGAATCGGTTAAATTTGCTGATCGTTCCGAAGTGTGGGCGATTCCCTGGTCGGTCTATACGTTCGTTTTGTACTATCGGCGTGATCTGTTGGAGAAAGCTGGGATCGACCCATCAACAGCATTTGCCACACCGGATGCGATGCGCGAGACGTTTGCCGTATTGAGCAAAAATGGGATTGCGCCGTGGGCGTTCCCGAGCCTGCATCCGTATGCAGATCTCGTGCACATTGCATCGTCATGGGCACGTGTCAATGGCGGGGATTTCATAAGTGAGAATGGTCGCGATCCGCATTTTGCCAGCGAGAAGGTCAGCGCGGGGTTGATGAATTTCTTCGAGTTGTTTCCTTTCATTCCGTTGTCCCTACGTGGATTAAACGTGGAAGCCTGCACCAATGCATTTGCTCGCGGAGATGTCGCCACATTGATCGGCGGGGTGGAAATTGGCAACGAACTGATGGAAAGCCCTTATGCCTCACAGGTGATGCGCGAGAACGTGGAAATGTCCACATTGCCCGGTGTTCCCTGGATTGGCGGCGATCATCTTGTGGTTTGGAAGAATGTATTGGCAGACAAAGGGCACGAACATGCTGCATTGGATTTAGTGGCGTTTTTGAGTCGCAAAGAAACTCAAGTTGAATATTTCAACCTGGAGAACATCCTGCCAGCGCGTATGGATGCGTATGAAGAGTTGACATTCCCTTTGCAAACGACAAAACCCGCATTGAAAAAGATTCTGCAAACCTGCCGGCCGCACCCAGCATTGCGGTTGTGGAGGCGCATCGAAGCGTTTCTAGATGAGATGCTCCTCGATATTGGAAGTTCTGTATTGCGGCAGCCCAGCCTTTCTCCTTCGGATATTGCCGGGCCGATGCTGAACGACTACGAAAAGAAATTTACAGCAGTGCTCCGAGGATAACGATGACATCATTGCAAAACTACGCTACCTATCGTGAGATCAAGTCACAAACCAAAGCCTGGGCACAGGCGATTGACGTGACGAAAGCGGTCTCTCTGCCAAGGGCGAGTGACTATCAGCAAGTTATTTTCACAGGATGCGGGTCTACTTATTATTTATCGCTGGCGGCTGCTGCGTTGTTCCAGGAACTGACCGGATACGCCGCGCGGGCGGTTCCGGGTGGTGAATTGCTGTTGAACTCACGGGATTATTTGACAACGGAAAAAACGTTGCTAGTGGCTGTGAGTCGTTCCGGGACCACGTCAGAGACAGTGAAGGCCGTGGAGAAGTTCAAAGCTGAGAAACACGGGGACGTGGCGGTGATCAGTAATTATGATGAGATCCTTTCACGACTGGCGGATGTAAATATTGTTGTCGATAAGGGACAGGAGGAATCGGTTGCCCAGACACGGTCGTACGCTTCGATGTTCGTGGCGGCATCTGCCTTTGCAGCGCGTATGGCAGGACGGGATGACCTTGTAGATGCGATGGGAAAATTGCCTGATGTTGGGAATTTGATTATTGACAAATACGAGTCGTTTGCAAAAGAGATCGGCGAAAACCTGGATTTTGACCGCTTCTATTTTTTGGGTTCCGGTTTGCGCTATGGATTGGCGTGTGAGGTGAATCTCAAGATGAAAGAGATGACTCTCACGCACAGTGAGCCTTTCCACTTTTTGGAGTTTCGCCACGGACCGATGAGCATGGTCAATCAAAATGCGGTCGTGTTGGGAATGCTATCGGAAGCGAACCGCGCTCACGAAGCGAAAGTGCTGTCAGAGATGCGAACGCTCGGGGGAACGGTAGTCGCTTTGGCTGAGAGGGATGCGGATGTCGTCTTTGAGTCCGAAGTCCCGGAGAGTGTGCGCGGAGTCTTGTATCTGCCAGTTCTGCAAATGATGGCGTTCTATCGTTCTGTGGCAAAAGGATTAAATCCTGATCGACCGACCCATTTGACCGCCGTGGTCAAACTGGAATTCTAGGAGGTGAGCTGGAACCGTTCGTTTGTTGTGATCGATCTGCCCAATCAAATTCAAAAGGAGAGAAAAATGATTAAGAGATTTCCCTTGATTCTGAGTTTGCTCGTGATCGCTTCAATACTGTTGACTGCGTGTGGTGGTGGGGCAGCCGAACCCGCCGCAACAGAAGTGCCTGCTTCGAATGGCAATGAGAAAGTGGAGATCCGCGTGTGGGGACATCAGGCTCCCGCGTTCAATGAAGCCGACCAGGCAATCTTTGACGCCTTCATGAAAGAGAATCCCAATGTGACGATCAAGTACGAAACCTTTCCGTGGGATGTGTTCATTCAGACGATCCAGACCTCTCTTCCGGCTGGTAATACGGCGGATGTGATCCTCATCCCTGGTGGCTATACCTGCCGTTATGCCGCAGGTGGACAATTGCTCGCAGTGCCTGCCGATGTGATGACGCTCGACCAGGCGAAGGAAATTTTTTACGCTGCACCGTTGGGTGGACAGACCTGCGATGGCAAGCTGTATGGTTTCCCGGCTGAATACAACATTGAATATGGCGGCGCGTATGTAAACCCGGCTCTCTTCGAAGCTGCCGGTCTGACCTATCCGCCACAGTGGAAGACCTGGGATAACGTCGTTGCAGACGCGATAAAACTTACTCAGGTCGGTTCCGATGGCGTGATGACCGTTGCTGGTATGCACTACACCAACAGCGACCAGTTGTTCACGTACTTCCTGGCAGGTATTTTGGAACAAGGTGGCAATTACTTCGCCGAAGATGGCAAACACTTTAATTTCAATTCTCCTGAAGCGATTGCGACCATTCAGAAGTTAATGGATATGGCACAGACCGATAAAGTCGTGGACCCGATCATCTTCAACGCGGATAGCGAATGGGTGGGCGACTCCTTTGCGCAGGGTCACAATGCGATCGGTGTGTTGGGTTCCTGGTATGCTGGCGATGCAAAGCTGGCCTATCCCGATCTCAAGTTCGATTATGTTTCTCTGCCGCCGATGATGGGCAGCGAACCAAAATTTGCCTCGGTCGGCGGATGGGGTTATGTGGTGGGCAAGAGCACACAGCATCCTGATATTGCCTGGAAGCTGGCTGCTTTTCTTGGCGCGAATGAAGCAAATGTGTTGAAGTTCAACTCGGTCTCTGCGACGATCCCGGCGATGAAGTCTGTGGCTGCGAATACGGACTATGAAGCGACTGTTCCATTTGCCAAGGCAGTCCTGCCGATTCTAGATAAGGGACAATATCAGGGTAACTTGACAGACCCCGATCAACTCTCATATGAGATCATTTACCCGACCATTCTCGATGCGATCCAGGGCAACCTCACTGCAGAAGAAGCTGCCAATAATATCAATGAAGCCGCGAACAAGATGGTGGATGAAGCGCAGTAGCTTTTTCGTCTGCTAGTTGTCTCGTTCAGAAGTTGCCACAGAGACGCAAAGAAGATTTTCTCTGTGTCTCTGTGGCAAAGAGATTGATTGGAGAAACTCATGGCTGTATCACTTTCGTCCGTTTTCAAGAAGGAAGCTGTACAGGATGGTGGCAAGCTCATGGCAAAACAACGACGCTTTGCCTATGCCAGCCTGGTGCCGATTCTGCTGTATATGGGACTGTTCACATTGTTCCCGATTGTGTTCGCCATGATCATGGGTTTTTTCGACTACACCCCGATTCGCGAGGGAAGCGGTTTCCTCGGGTTGGGAGGTGCAAATCCATTTGTGGGTATTGGTAACTATGTGGAGTTATTTACCAGTACGAGCAAACCGGCCGAAGTGTTTCGGCTGGCTGTTAAGAACACATTCCTTTTTACCGCACTTGTGTTGCCCTTGAACTTGCTAATTACGCTGCCTCTCGCTGTTCTTCTGGAAAGCATTGGAGAACGTTTCAAGACCTTGTTCCGCGCGATCTATTTTCTGCCCACCATTTCCTCTTCTGTCGCGCTCGTCATTATCTGGTCCTATATGTACGCACCGGGTTGGGGCCTGCTCAGCCTGATGTTCAAAGCGGTTGGACTCGTACCTCCCAAGTCGTGGTTGCAAGATCCGAACACGGTCTATTTCGGTGTTCCGCTGGCGATGATCTGTGTGGTCATCGCTCATGTCTGGCAGGACTTTGGCTATAACCTGGTCATTTTTGTTGCCGCGCTGCAATCGATTCCGAAATCGTTGCGCGAAGCGGCCCGCGTGGATGGAGCGAACATCTGGCAGGAATTCTGGCTGGTCGTCGTCCCGCTTCTCCGCCGGACCGTGTTGTTGACTTGCGTGCTAACGGTGATCTCCTCACTCCAGGTGTTCGTCATCTTCCAGTTATTGACGCGTGGCGGACCCAAGAACCAGACGCAGACATTGGTGCTCAGCATTTACGAGAACGCTTTCCGCTTTGCGAATAATCTTGGTCTGGCATCCGCCATGTCCATGGTCCTCTTCATTGTTATTCTGGTGTTGACCGTCGTTCAATTCCGCATTCTGCGCACGGAATGGGAGTACTAAGATGGAAACATCCAATTCCCAAAAACGCCCCTCTGTTGGATTTGTCCTCGGCAAATCTGGCGCCTATATCGTCCTTATCATAGGTCTGGTCGCGACACTGCTTCCGTTCTTTTATATCATTGTCTCTTCCTTGAAGACCGAAGTTGAACTGCGCAAAACTCCGCCTGATTTCTTCCCGGCAAAGCCAACGCTGAAACATTACGTTGCCATCCTGGAGAATAAGGATATTCCCATCGAACGCAACGTGATGAACAGTGTTTTCGTCTCTTTGGCGCGCGTTGTCATTACGTTATTCACCAGTTCCTTTGCGGGCTACATCTTTGCCAAGTATCACTTCAAGGGCAAGAACCTGGCGTTCGGTGTAATTCTGATCCAGATCATGATTCCATTTCAAGTGGTCATGATTCCCAACTATTTGCTCGTTGTGAAATTCGGATTGATCGACTCGCTTTGGGCGCTCATCATCCCCTCGATGGTGGATGCTTATGGAATCTTCATGATGAAACAATTCATCGAGTCGATGCCCGGTGAATTGATGGATGCCGCCCGCATTGACGGCGCCTCTGAGTTTGGCATTTACTCCCGCATCATCCTCCCGCAAATGGGACCGCCTCTCGCCTCCCTTGGCATCTTCACTTTCATGGCAACCTGGAATGATTATCTCTGGCCGTTGATCGTTCTGACATCGCCGGAGAAACGCACGATCCCACTGCTACTCGTCTGGTTCCAGACTCAGCATGTTTCCAATCAAGGACTTGTCCTAGCAGCATCCATTCTCACGCTGCTGCCCATCTTCTTTGTCTACATCTTCCTCCAACGCTGGATCGTGGATCAAGCAACACAGTCTGCTTTCAAGTAACCCATGAAACACTCCACTTTCCACTTTCTACTCTTTATCTTTCTTCTTTCCTCTATCCTCATGGGATGTCAATCCTCTTCCTCACCTGAGCCTGAGTCCGTACAGCATACGTACGCGGCATCCCGAAATGTTCCCCTTAACCCCGAGCGTGGATTCTTTACTCCATATGAACTTCCCGGCCCGGCTGGTTTTAGTTCTGTGCGTTTGCTGGGTAATACACTTGTCCATCTCAACATCCGACTCGACGATTGGCGCGAGACTGATATTCCACAAGGTATCCTCGACAGCCTGGATGTCAACTTCGCGGATATTCGCCACGCGGGTGTAAAAGCGATCATCCGCTTTGCGTACAACAAAGGACCCTATCCCGACTCGGAGCCAGATGCCAGCAAAGCGCAGATTCTGCGTCACATTAAGCAGTTGACGCCGCTCCTACGAAAGAATTCAGATGTGATCGCCTGGGTCGAAGCGGGATTCATCGGCGCCTGGGGGGAGTGGCATACCTCCACGAACGGGCTGGATAACATCACCGACAAGCAGGAGATCCTCAACGCGCTGCTCGCTGCCATCCCGGATCGTTTCGTTCAAGTTCGTTATCCTGCCAATATCATCGAGATGTATCCTGATCCGATGGATGCGGCCAAAGCACGCGTGGCACATCACAATGACTGTTTTGTTTCCAGCAACACCGATGTTGGTACTTATGAACGTGATGGCGTTATTACCATAGAACGCGACCAGAAATATCTTGCCGAGTTGACCCGCTTTACCCCCATGAGTGGCGAGACCTGTGCGCCCAATCCGCCGCGCTCGGAATGTGCGAGCGCGTTACAGGAAATGAACTTGCTTCATGTGACTGCCCTCAACGAGGGCTATCACAAAGGCATCCTGCGCAGTTGGGAACAGGGTGGCTGCATGGAAAATATCAAGATGCGGCTTGGTTATCATTTCACCCTGACCGGAACTGTATTCAATGAAGAAGTACGCCCCGGCGGCATTTTGAACCTAACTGTGCAACTACAAAATACAGGATTTGCCAATCTGGTCAACGAGCGACCCGTGTATATCATTCTGATCGGGCAGGGCGCAGAACCCTATAGTGTAAAGCTTGATATTGATCCTCGCCGTTGGGAATTTGGCAACTCATCCTTTAATGTTAAACTTCACATTCCATCCAACGCCCCTGAAGGTGAATATCGAATCGCGCTCTGGCTGCCAGATGCCAGCGAATCTCTGCGTGATAATCAGCTGTATGCCATTCAATTCGCAGATGACAATATGTGGGATGAGTCTACAGGCTATAACCTGATCGGCACACTTCGGGTGGATAAAACCGTTACTGGTAACTATCAACGCGGCGACAAGTTTGATGTACTTGAATCGACTGTTCTGACAGAAGGAGATGTTCCAACAGAAGTACCCATGCCCACGTCAACTGTTATTTCTGGGGACTCTTCGCTCATCTCCAATCTGGAGATTTCCAACACAGCTGACAATGTCCTATTGTCCTTTGATTATGTGAGTGGAAACTACAACGCCGTTCAACTCCTCGTAGATGTAGACCAAAACCCAAACACTGGCTATCGCATCAACGGCATTGGGGCAGAGGCTCTCTTTGAAAACGACACCTGGAATATCTATGCAGGCACGGGCACGGAATGGAATTGGGAACCGACAGAAGCTTTAATACCTTTTGAAAACACCAGGGATCACATCAATTGGAACCTCCCGCGTTCTCTTCTCAATTCTTTGAAATTCGATTTCGTCCTTCAATTTGTAGATGCTAATTGGAATTCTGTATTCATCTCTGAAAAAGAAACCTACATCATCCAATAACCTGGAGCATTGGAACCTGTAACTTGAAACCTCTCTATCAATTCCCCTTTGCCCAAACGCCGAACTGGAATGTTGTGATGACCACCATGCCATCAGACAAACCTGTCCCCAATTTCGGCATGGGATTAACCGCCTACGTCATCGGCGATCTTTTGCCGAAGCGCAAAGAGAATGAAACGGTCCGCGAGACGATCGAGCAGATCGTGCAGATCCCCATGGCGAGCAAGGTATACATTCGTCCCACGTGGCGGCAGATGCAGAGTCAGCGCGGCAAACTGGATCTGTTCGAGCATTGGCAAATCACGCTGGAACTGGCGGAGACATATGGCAAGCGAGTTGGCTTTCGTATCATGCTCTCGAACCCGGATAGTGAAGAAGCTGAATGCCTCCCGGATTTTGTTCTGGAGAATGTGCCAATGAAAGTTCTTGGCAAAGGCTGGGATGAGGACGAAGGTGTCAACCCGAAAGAAGTGCGCACGCAGCGTGAACACCGTATTCCGCATTATCACAATCCCTATTTTCTCGAAGCGCTGGCGGAATTCGATGCGTTGCTGGCAGAGCAATACAACGGCCACGCCTGTATTGAATACATGGATACGTACATGTACGGCTTCTGGGGTGAGGGCCATAACTGGCCATTCCACTCTATCTCGCCGTTTCCAGATCACCAAACGGGTGTGGATACATGGCTTCGCATCTTTGAGATGCAGCGCTCGCACTGGACGAAAACTCCCTTGGTGACCAATCTTCAACCAGATATCAGCAACGTGGGCAATGATGAATTGGTAAATCGGACACTCGAATTTGGGGAATGGCTTCGTTCCGATACGATCTTCATCGAGCCGCAGCAGATCGAACTTGCCGGAAACCGCCCTCCGCATGTGGCATTTGTTTCCGAAGTAGGCATGTCTGATGGCACACCGGAATCACTTCGCATTGTGGATGGAGTGCCGCATACCGAGAATATCATTGCACATGTCAAAGATGTTGGTGCGAATTACTGGTCGCTGTGGAACTGGCACAATATCCATGCTGAGCATGTGATGAATTATTATCGTCAATATCCTGAGGGGATCGATCATTTGAATCGCGTGATCGGATATCGTCTTCGCCCGGCATGGCTCTGGACGATCGGTGAAGCGTCTCCAACGGGATTGATTGTTGGACTCGCTAATGACGGCATCAGCGGACTCCCGGGCGTGGTGCGAATCACGCTGCTCGATCAGAATGGGCAATCTATTTCTGAATCCACACTCGAAGCGGGGCATCCGACTCCGCATCAGGTGAGACTCGTCTCGTTGAAACTGCCAGCAACTACCGGATGGGAAGGGATGCGTCTCAAAGCAGAGTTGATTGTCAAAGGTGTGAATCATCCCATCCGTTGGGCATGCCGTGAGTCACTGAATCCAGATGGAACGTTGACGTTGAAGAAGAATATGTAAACATATGTCATTGCGAGGGTGATCGCCCGAAGCAATCTCAAGTAATGAGAAGATTGTTTCGTCGCAAAAAACTCCTCGCAGTGACATAAACACAAAGGAGAAACTATGACCAAGATAGCATTCATCGGCGCAGGCAGTTTGGGCTTTACCGGCGAACTCGTGCGCGACATTCTGACCTTCCCTCTGTTGGAAGACGCGACCATTTCGTTGATGGATATTCACGAGGGGCGGCTCGAATGGGCGAAGAAAGGCGTTGAAAAGTTGGTCGCAGCGGGCAATCGTCCGGCGAAGGTGGAAGCGACGTTGAATCGTGCCGAAGCGCTCAAAGATGCAGACGTTGTGCTCACCACCATTCTTGCTGGCTCCACGGAAGTGTGGCGACATGATATTGAGATCCCCAAGAAATATGGCATTGATATCAACGTCGGCGATACACGCGGGCCGAGTGGCATCTTCCGCTTCCTGCGCACGATCAACCCGATGATGGACATCGTCCGCGATATGGAAAAATATTGCCCGAATGCCGTGTTGTTGAATTACACCAACCCGATGGCCATGTTATGTGCCGCACTGCAGCGACAGACATTCATTCAAGTGACCGGACTCTGTCATTCGGTGCAGGGCACGGCCATGATGCTTGCCGAATGGATCGGCGCACCATATGAGGAGATCGATTATCTGTGTGCAGGCATCAACCATCAAGCTTGGTATATCGACTACAAATGGAACGGCAAGGATGCGTATCCGTTGATCCACAAGGCGATCACCGAACGACCTGAAATTTATAATGCTGAACCGGTACGCAATGAAATGTATCTCGCACTCGGAAAGTATGTCACTGAGTCGAGTGGTCACAACTCTGAGTACAACCCGTGGTTCCGCAAGCGCCCCGATTTGATCGAAAAATATTGCACGCATGGAACTAACTGGAACCCTGGCGAATATGCTTATATTTTGAAAGAGTATCAACACAACGAAGCCACATGGCAGGACCAAGTTAAGGAACGTCTCGCTCAACCGCTCACTCCTGAAGACTTGAAACGTGAACATGAATATGCTGCCTACATCATCAACGCTCTGAGAGGCGGTGAACCGTTCAAGTTCAACGGCAATGTGCGCAACACAAAACTTATCACCAATCTTCCGGAAGGTGCATGTGTGGAGGTCCCTGTGCTGGTGGATCGCGCTGGTTTCCATCCGATGCATGTCGGTGCGCTGCCTGCCGAATGTGCTTTGCTTACTGGGCTTTCCAGCGGCATCGAAGAGATGTCGATCACAGCCTCCGAGCAAGGTGACCCAACTATGGTCTATCGCGCGATCTGTCATGACCCATTGACCTCCGCCGTATTGTCACTGGCTGAGATCAAACAAATGACGAACGAACTCTTCGCGCAGCACAAGGATTATCTGCCTCAGTTCAAGACGCACAAGATTTAACGTTGAAGGTTAAAGGTCAGAAGTCATGACGCACAAACCGACGTTCGGCTTTCGACCTTTGACCATCCTTTTTTTCTTTCCTCTTTTCTTTTGGGATGTAAACCCACTTCACCCTCATCTGAATCTGTTTCTGCTTCTACGGAGTTTCCAACGCTTATGCCTTCTGCTTCACAACCTGTACCTTCCAACCTGCAACCTGCAACCGATTGGTGGCACCCTGCCGTAGGTCTCACCTGGCAATGGCAGATCGGCAACCCGGATATTGACACATCCATTGATGCCGATGTGTATGATATTGATTTATATGTTGACCAATCCATCATCGATGAACTTCACACCAAAGGACGCAAGGTTATTTGTTATATGAGCGTCGGTTCCTACGAAGACTGGCGTCCCGACAAAGATCACTTCCCGCAGGAAGTTCTCGGCAACGATTATGATGGCTGGAAAGGGGAGAAGTGGCTGGATATCCGCCGCATCGATCTGTTGGCCCCGATCATGCTGGCACGACTCGACTTGTGCAAAGCCAAGGGCTTCGATGCGGTCGAGCCGGATAACATGGAAATTTACACCAACAACACTGGCTTCCCGCTTACCTACGATGACCAATTGAAGTACGCTCTCTGGCTTGCTGAGGAAGCCCACAAACGCGGTCTCGCCATTGGTGTCAAAAATGCACCCGATCAGGTCAAAGACCTGCTGCCGCACTTCGACTTTGCCATCACTGAAGATGCCTTCTACTACAACTGGGCAGAGCAAATGAAACCCTTCATCGACGCAGGCAAACCTGTCTTTGCCGCTGAATACACCGACTTGCCCGGCAACTTTGCGGTGTTTTGTGAGCAGTCAAAGAAACTACACTTCAGTACCATCCTCAAACAGCGCGGATTGGATGCGTGGATACAGACCTGCCCATAAAATATGGGTTGAACATCGGCAGACATCCAACCTTCAACTTTTGACATTTGACTTGAAACCTGGAATACAAAGCATGAAACAAATATCCATTGGAAAACTTCGCGGACTACAACAAATCTCCTCCAAGCGCGGCACTTTCACCTGCCTTGCGCTTGACCATCGCCAAAACCTGCGCAAAGCCAACCCTGCTTTTGTAGAGAATGCTGAACTCTCCAATTTCAAAGTGGATGTTACAAAGGCGATGGCGCATCGTGCGACCGCAGTCCTGCTTGACCCGGAAGTGTCGGCAGCACAAGCCATTGCGCAGCGCGCTATTCCAGCCTCTATTGGGCTTGTCGTGGCAGTCGAATCCACCGGCTATACCGGCGACGCTACCGCACGTCAGGCACAGATCATCCCGGGCTGGTCGGTGAAAAAGGCCAAACGTATGGGAGCTGATGCCATCAAGCTGCTGGTTTATTACCACCCCGATTCACCCACAGCAAGCGAGATCGAGGATTTCACTGCCAGGGTCGCTGAGGAATGTGTCCAGCGCGATCTTGTGTTGATGCTGGAGCCGTTGTCGTATTCACTCGATGAAAGTAAAAAACTCTCATCAGAAGAAAAACGATATGTCGTTGTGGAAACTGCGAAACGGTTATCTCCACTGCATGTGGATGTTCTCAAAGCCGAGTTCCCTCTCGACGTGAACGATATGGACGAATCCAAGTGGATGGATGCCTGCAAGGAGATCTCTGCTGCATCGGTCGCGCCGTGGATTCTTCTATCCGCTGCAGTGGAATATGATGTGTTCCTTCGCCAGGTCACAGTTGCCTGTAATGCGGGCGCAAGTGGTATCGCTGTGGGACGCGCGGTCTGGAAGGAAGCAGTCACGATGAATGGGAATGAACGAATGAAGTTCCTGCGAACCACTGCAAAATATCGCCTCTCGCGACTCACGTCCCTCTGTCATGCATTGGCGAAACCATATACAAATTTCTATCAAGCGGAAGCGCCATTCGATTGGTACAAGAATTACTAATGTTTGACATCCTTGTCGCCGGTGAGATCAATCCTGATCTTATTCTTTCAGGCAACGCAATTCCCGAGTTTGGACAAGTCGAAAAGCTTGTTGACGACGCGTCCCTGACCATTGGTTCATCCTCTGCCATCTTTGCTTGCGGTGCCGCGCGATTGGGGTTAAAGGTCGCATTTATCGGTATATGCGGTAATGATGTCTTCGGTCGATTTATGCTCGATGAAATGTCCAGTCGGGGTGTGGATGTCAGTTATGTGATCGTTCGTGATGATGGACAAACCGGATTGAGCGTGATTTTGAATCAAGGACCAGACCGCGCGATTCTGACTCACCCCGGGTTGATCGCCGATCTACAAGTCTCAGACGTCACTGATGAGTTGCTCCGTTCAGCGCGGCATGTGCATGTCGCCTCTTATTTCCTGCAAACAAAATTACAGCCTGACCTTCCAAATTTGTTTCGACGCGCACGTTCATTCGGGCTCACTACTTCTCTGGATACCAACTATGACCCCTCTGAGCAGTGGCTGGGTTTCGAAGAGTTACTCTCGGTCACGAATGTATTTTTACCGAATGAAAAGGAAGCGGTATCGCTGGCAGGTGAGTCGAATATCGATTTGGCGGCGGGCAGGCTGAGTTCCCAAGTAGAAACGCTTGGGGTCAAATTGGGTGCGGATGGAGCTTTGGGAGTCCGAAACGGCGAAAAAGTCAGAGTCGCTTCGATCCCTGTAAACGTGATGGATACGGTTGGCGCGGGCGATTCGTTTGATGCTGGATTCCTCTACGGATATTTGAATGATTGGCCGCTGGATAAAACATTACGGCTGGCATGTATCTGCGGAGCCTTATCCACTCAACGCGCCGGCGGCACAGGTGGACAACCGACTCTCGATAAGGCAATGAAGTATGTTTCTGGATGACGTGCTCGCGGCGCAGAAACGGGGAAATGCACTTGGGATTACGTCGGTTTGCTCTGCACATCCAACGGTATTGAAGTTGACGTTAAAAAAATTCGAACATCCTTTGATCGAAGCGACATGCAATCAGGTGAACCAATACGGTGGTTATACAGGGATGACTCCAGCAGATTTCGTCTCTTATGTGCGCAGTATTGCAGATGAAAACAAATTCCCTTTTGAGAACATCATTCTCGGTGGTGACCATCTCGGCCCGAATGTCTGGCAGAATGAACCTGCCGAATCCGCAATGCAAAAATCGGAGGTCATGGTCCGTGATTATGTGGAAGCTGGTTTTACCAAGATCCATCTCGATTGCAGCATGAAACTGGCAGATGATCCCGAGGGCGTGTTGGATATTGAAGTGATGGCACAGCGTGCAGTAAGGCTGGCAAGGGCCGCAGAAAACACTCTTATCTCCAATCCCTTCTCTCTTCGATATGTGATCGGTACAGAAGTTCCGGTTCCGGGTGGAGCCACTACCCACGAAGAGGGTGTGAACGTGACGAAGGTGGAAGACGTACACCAGACCATTGATGTTATTCGGGAAGCGTTTTATAAAGAAAGCTTGCACTCTGCATGGGATAGGGTGATCGCTGTCGTTGTGCAACCCGGCGTGGAGTTCGGTGATGATTTTGTGTTGCCATACCAACCAGCTGCCGCTCGTGAACTGAGTCAATTTATTGAAGGACAATCAATAATGTATGAAGCACACTCCACAGACTATCAAACACGTGAAGCGTTGAAGCAACTTGTGTCGGATCACTTTGGCATTCTCAAGGTCGGACCCGGATTAACGTTTGCGTTTCGAGAAGCAGTATTTGTGTTGGCAGCGATTGAAGATCAACTGATTTCGAAAGATGATTGTTCGAATATCGTCAGCGTATTAGATCACGTCATGCTTGAGTATCCGGAGCATTGGGGAAAATACTATCAAGGGACTAGGGAGCAGCAGGACTTAAAACGTAAATTTAGTCTGAGTGATCGAATCCGCTATTACTGGGGATATCCGCAAGTGAAGGAAGCCATGAAGCGCTTATTGTCCAATTTAAGGAACCGGAGATTGCCCGATGAATTATTGACTGAGTTTTGTGGGAAATCTGGGTACACAGCTGATGAAATTATTCAGTCAAAGGTCAACGATGTATTGAATGATTACTTGTTCGCAACACAACCTTAATCAACTCTCTAAAACGGATAATCTTCATGCTTGCCAAATTCTGCTCCCATTGATATACTGCGACCCAACATGAGCTACGTGAACGCGCACATTCATCACCATCATACCAATCAACCCCAATGGTCGGGTGGTGTGTGCGCATATCTGTAACTTAACACAGGAATTTGTTATCACAATACCAAGCCCCGACCCGGTCGGGGCTTTTTGTTTACCTATTTTCTGAAAAGGAACTACCATGACCGAACCAACCAGCCTTCGACTTTCCCTCCCATCCAAAGGGCGCCTGCAAGATGACTCGATGGGCTTCCTCGCTGAGTGTGGACTCTCTGTCTACAAGTCCAACCCGCGTCAGTACCAGGCCAAAATGCCTGCGTTGCCAGAGCTGACCGTCCTGTTCCAGCGCCCAGCCGACATCGTTGTCAGTGTGCGAGATGGCAGCGTGGACTTTGGCATCACCGGCATCGACGTGCTCGAAGAAAAGCGCGGTGAGACCGGCGACATCATTGTCTTGCACGACTCCCTGGGGTTTGGTCATTGTTCGCTGATGTTGGCTGTTCCTGAAACATGGAAGGACGTTACCAGTGTCGAAACACTCAAGCGATACGCGAGTGCTCTTGATACTCCTTTGCGCGTGGCAACAAAATTCCCAGTGTTGACGGAACGATTCTTGAACAAGCTAAACATCAAGCATACATTGATCACTGCCGAAGGTACACTCGAAACTGCGCCAACCATCGGCTATGCCGATATGATCTCGGATCTCGTTTCATCAGGTCAAACTCTGCAAGATAATCGCCTGCGTGCTTTATCCGATGGACTCATTCAGGCTTCACAAGCTGCGCTGATCGCCAACAAAAAGTCACTCAAGACGAATCCCAACTCACTCGAAATGGCGCGCCGCTTACTGGAATATATTGAAGCTCACCTGCGGGCAAAGGAAAACCTGCTCGTCATCGCCAACATGCGTGGGGAGCGTCCCGAAGCGATTGCGCAGAAGATGTTCACTCAGAGCATCATCGGTGGCTTGCAGGGGCCCACCATCAGCCCGGTCATTGTTCGCGACTCTGAAACGAAGTGGTTTTCGATCACCATCGTTGTCCGCCGCGACCAACTCCCGCAAGCCATCACCGAACTGCGCAGTATCGGTGGCAGCGGCATCATTGTTTCACCCGTCACCTACATTTTTGAAGAAGAGCCGCCGCGCTATACTGCGATGCTTGGCGCATTGAAATAGGAGAACCATGTTCAAACAATTCGATCCTCAAACGGCAAGAGAGACCATCCTCAGACGCACTCCGCCCGATGAATTTCCGATCAGCCAGCGCGTATTGGATAATATCGAAAAACTTTTCGCAGAGCGACTGACTGCCGAACAAGCCGTGACGCGCATTCTCAAAGATGTGCGGATGAACGGTGACGTCGCACTACAAAGCTGGACGCAGCGCCTCGATTCCATGGACCTCAAGCCCGCTCCCGTTTCGAAAGCGTTGATTCAATCCGCGCTGGATTCCATTTCCCCTGAGCAACGCAATGCGCTCGAACAAGCGGCTGCCCGCGTGGAAGCATTTCACCGTCATCAACCGTTGACCTCCTGGTTCACAAACGAGTTAGGCGGCACACTCGGACAGATCATCCGTCCCATACGGCGCGTGGGATTATATGTGCCCGGCGGGACGGCACCACTTCCGTCCACAGTGCTGATGAGCGCCATCCCGGCGCGGGTGGCAGGTGTGAAAGAGCTTGTTGTAGTCACGCCGCCAAACCGTGCCTTTGCCAATTCCGAAACTCCGATTGACCCGATCATCCTTGCTGCATGTGCCATTGCCGGTGTGGATGAAATTTATCCTCTTGGCGGAGCACAAGCCATTGCGGCACTTGCCTATGGGACAGAGACCGTTCGCCCGGTGGATAAAATTTTTGGACCCGGGAATCTCTTCGTCACGTTGGCGAAGCGGCAAGTCTATGGCGTGGTCGGCATTGATGGACTTGCCGGTCCTACGGAAACGGTTGTTGTCGCAGATGATTCAGCGAATCCTGCCTGGGTCGCCGCGGACCTGCTTGCACAGGCCGAACATGACTTGCTTGCGTCTGCGATTCTGCTAACACCCTCTCAATCCTTGATCGAAAAAGTTCAAGTGGAAGTCGCCAAACAAACCGAAGAACGCAGCCGTGCCGATATCATTGTGGCTTCGCTTGAAAATCGTGGTGGCGCAGTATTAACTCGGGATCTCGATGAAGCCGTGCAGCTTGCCAACGAATATGCTCCCGAACATCTGGGGTTATCTGTCTCTGAACCGTGGCGCTGGGTGGAAAAAGTGAACAATGCCGGTGGTGTCTTCATGGGCGAACATTCTTTTGAAGTGCTGGGCGATTATCTTGCCGGACCCAGTCACGTGATGCCAACAGGCGGCTCGGCGCGATTTGCGTCGCCACTGAATGTGTGGGACTTTGTGAAGATCGTTAGTCTTGTGGCCCTCGATGGAAGTACAGCCAGAACGATCAGTGCCGTTGCGGCAACGCTGGCCGAATCCGAAAGTTTGGACGCACACGCCAACGCCGCTCGATTGCGGGTGAAGGAACAGCCATGAACATTCGCCCACATCTGGAATCCATGCCGCCGTATACGCCCATCGAGCCATTTGAAGTGCTGTCGGCGCGTATTGGTCGGGACCCGTCGCAGATCATTAAGCTGGATGCGAATGAAAACCCGTATGGACCTTTGCCCGCCGTCCGTGAAGCACTGGGAAAGATGAACTTCCCTCATATCTATCCTGACCCTGAAAGCCGCGCCTTGCGAAAAGCACTGGCGGCGTTCACAGGTGTGGATGAGGAATATCTGCTGGCAGGCTCCGGCGCGGATGAGTTGATCGATTTGTTGATGCGGGTTTTCCTCGACCCCGGTGACTGTATGCTGTCTTGTCCGCCCACATTTGGGATGTATTCATTTGATTCGGAGTTGAACGACGCTCGCTGTATCGAAGTGCCGCGCAAGGCAGATTTTTCACTCGATATGGAAGCCATTCGCCAGGCCGTGGGTGAATATCGCCCGAAACTGTTCTTTATCACATCGCCGAACAATCCAGATGGTTCTGTGATCGCTCCAGAAGTGATGGATGAATTGCTCTCGTTGCCTACACTGGTTGTTCTGGATGAGGCCTATATTGAATTTGCAGATGAAAACCTTGGCGCAAGGTTGAGTCGAATCCGCGAAGTTCCTGCTCGTGAGAATCTGGTTGTCTTGCGAACGTTCAGCAAATGGGCAGGACTGGCCGGTTTGCGCATCGGATATGGCGCATTTCCAACATGGTTGATGCCCACACTGTGGAAATCGAAGCAGCCCTATAATGTAAATGTGGCAGCAAGTGTCGCGGCGCAGGTCTCATTGGAACACGTGAGTGAGCTGGCTGAGATCGTGGAGCGATTGAAGGATGAACGCACACGCTTGTATGCAGCCCTGCAGGAAATTTCGTTTTTGCAGCCTTATCCGACAAAGTCGAATTTCATTTTGTGCAAAGTGACCGGACGTGACGCAGCCGAACTCAAATCAAGGTTGGCGCAGGAGTATGGCATTTTCATCCGCTACTTCAATAAACCCGGACTTCGCGACCACATCCGCATTAGTGTTGGCCGACCGGAAGACACAGATGCGCTGGTGAAAGCGTTGCAGTCTTTATAGGAAACCATATGAGAAACTCTGAAATATCCCGCCAGACGAACGAGACCCAGATCCAGATCAAGCTGGAGTTGGATGGAACCGGAAAGCATGCGATTGTCACAGGTGTTGGGTTCCTCGACCACATGCTGACCCATCTTGCCATTCATGGACTATTTGATCTGACCGTGAATGCCAAAGGTGATCTGCATATTGACGTCCATCATACGGTGGAGGATGTTGCGCTGGCATTGGGTCAAGCCTTCGACCAGGCGCTCGGCGACCGCAAAGGAATCGCCCGCATCGGAGATTGTTTCGCGCCAATGGATGAAACCCTCGCTCATGTTTCGGTTGACCTGTCCGGCCGTCCCTATGCTGTCATTCAAGCGGAATGGCACACGCCGTATGTAGGCAACATCCCGACGACATTGTTCCCACATTTCTTTGAATCCTTCGCTGTTGCATCACGTAGTAATTTGCACGCCAGAATCCTCTACGGGCGCGATGACCACCATCAAGCCGAAGCGTTGTTCAAAGCCTGGGCTCGAGCAATGGATGTTGCGACTCAGATCGACCCACGCCGCGAGGGAAATATCCCGTCCACCAAAGGAACCCTGTAGTGCGATACTCATGTCGCCTCTGATTTACCAAGGAAGCAAAAATGAAAGATGTCATTTTGATAGATGCAGGTACCGGCAACCTCCGCTCGGTGCAGAAGGCTCTCGAAAGTGTTGGCGCTAATGTCGAGCGGACCGATGACCCACAGAAAGTCTTGTCTGGGAAACGTGTGGTTCTACCGGGCGTAGGTTCTTTTGGCGATTTTATGTCCGGGTTGCAGACCAGGGGAATCGATGATGCAGTAAAGCAGGTGGCAGAACACAACGTGCCCTTGTTGGGAATCTGTGTGGGTATGCAATCTCTCTTTGAGATCGGTGAAGAATCAGGAGACCACGAAGGACTGGGATTGCTGAAAGGTACAGTTGTACGTTTCAATGATTCGCTCTCGATAAAGATTCCGCATACAGGCTGGAATCAATTGGAGATACTAAAAGACAGAATATTGTTTGATCAAATCAATGATGGCGATTACGTATATTTCAACCATGCTTATTATTGTCAACCCGCTGATCGCACAGATATCATCGCCGAAGTGAATTATGGCATCCGTTATGCCTGTGCGGTGCGGCGCGAGAATGTCTTCGGCGTGCAGTTTCACCCCGAGAAGAGTCAACAAGTGGGGTTGCAGATCCTCAAGAACTTCGTGGAGGCGGCATGAGCTTCACGATCTATCCTGCCATCGATCTACGCGCGGGGAAGGTGGTCCGCTTGAAGGAAGGTGACCCCGACCGCATGACATCCTACAGCGATGATCCGGCAGAGACAGCGCGGCGTTGGTTAAGTGCCGGGGCAAGTTGGCTGCATGTTGTGAACCTCGATGGCGCGTTTGGCGAAAGCGATTCGACAAATCTCGCCGCATTGAAAAATGTCCTGCAAGTTGCGAAAGAGTTTAATGCCAATGTTCAATTTGGCGGTGGGATACGTTCACTGGATGCGATGGAAACCGTTCTATCTTTTGGAGTGACCCGTGCAATTCTGGGAACGGTTGCCGTGGAAAAACCTGAGCTGGTTGCAGAGGCTTTGAAACGTTTTGGTGCCGAACATATTGCTGTGGGGATTGATGCACGGGATGGGGTCGTCCGTGTGCGCGGCTGGAAGGATGGCAGCGGAGTTTTTGCTGTGGCCCTTGCGCTTCAAATGCGGACCCTGGGCCTGCGTACCGTTATCTTTACCGACGTCAGCCGGGATGGTTTGGGCAGCGGGCTGAACATTGCCGCGACCCGCGAGCTTGCGGAGGTCAGCGGTTTGGATGTGATCGCTTCCGGCGGCGTGCATACGATGGAT
>CAZKSG010000012.1:0-46607 GCA_964555335.1 uncultured Anaerolinea sp. | reverse complement strand
TCATCTTGCCTTCTTCATCGCACCAGCCGGTGTAGGCGACCTGTCCCACTTTCATCTTGTGGATGTCGCGCGTGGTGACACGGTGCAGCAAATCTGCCGCGTTTTTTCCTTTGATAATATATTTGATCAACGGTGTAACATCGATCAGCGCCGCCGCATTGCGGATCGCCCAATACTCGCGGTCGAGCACATGCTCATACGAACCGACGACAAAATAGCCCGCCCACTTGCGCCAGTTCTGCGGCTGGCACAAGGCAGATGTCCGTTCGTGGAAAGGGGTGGTTTTGAGATTGAACATAAAATCCTGTCAAAGTAACCTGTCGGCTAAATCTAAACAATGATTCTTTCCCCAATTGCAAGGACCTTTCTTCATCAACCTATAATTGAAAAGCCGAATTGCGGCAAGAGTTTTAGCTTCTTGAATAAAATCTTTGAAATCATTTGAGATAATTTCGATTCTTACTTGATCAGGTCCACCTTTTTCGTATATTGGATCTGAAAAGAAATCTAACGATGGATATTTTTTAAGCAGTTTATCAAGTTCTTTATTAGATAAACTTTCAAAAGGTGTTTTTGCCAAGTGAAGCGAAAACCATAACCTCTTTTCATAAACAAATACAGTCAAAACTTCAAGCCAATAAATATTAATTCTTGCATATACATCTTTTTGGGGCAAGCAAGAAACTGCCCAAAATGACACTTCTGTACGGCGAGCTGCTGGAATACAAAGTTGAACATAAAGCCTTAGCAAGTCAACAACCTGTTCAGCAAAATCTTTTTTCATGAAGGTATCAATCCGCCCTCGATATTTTCTTCTTAAATCTTCATCAACTATTCTGCGGGATCTTCTGTCTTCAATAGCAGTGAAGTTCTTTAGCCATTTTTTCTGTTCTTTCACCGGCATAACTAAATCAAAATCGGACTCGCCCTTTGGAATGCTGGTGTATGCAATGTTTCTTAAGAGTACTCCTTTATCCTCTAATGTGTGAATTACATCTTGTTCTACCAGGTTTAGTCTTCTGGGAGGTATTTTCATAAAGGAAATTTTGACAATGTCATTATGATTTTTGATATGTTGAACGTAACGTCTAGTTACATCAACAGCCTGCCCTGCATAGTATTCCCCGTTTGAAGCATGTAAAACATAAATTCCGCATCTATGATTTGGTTTAAATAAATCAGCTATCGATGCTCGTCCTTGAACATCAAAAGTTTCTTTGAAACCTAATTCGCTTAATATTTTCAAGCTCATCTATTTGAATACTCCGCTGGCGCAAAGAAGACCAACACCGTTAACTCTTCCTCGATCGAATGAAAGCGGTGTTCCACATTCTTCGCCACATAGACGATCGAACCTGCCTGCACTTCGCGGTCTTCGTCTGCGACTTTGATCTTCGCCCGTCCGCTCACCACATAATAAACCTCATCCTCCGTGTGAGGCGACTGAGGATCGATCCCACCAGCAGGGAGCACGTACAGTCCCATGCTCAGGTCGGGAACCTTGAGGAATTCGAGATAGAGTTTGTTGCTGGCTTCGCGTTGGGAAAGCAATTGGGCAAGTTCGTAGGCTCGCATAACTCCTCTTTCCTGTTGTTGCGAGATGGAGTCGAAGGAATCTTCACGCTGACTGGAGATCGCTTCGGGGTAGAAGAACGCTATCCTCGCAATGATATTATTTTAAATTATATATAATTTTACCCGCCTTCTCTAAATCGCAATAGCAGGAACTTAACAGGAAATGAATGTAAAAAACGCTCATCGAAGATGACTGTATAATACATCGACAATTTCACCCATACAGGTCTTCATGAAACGAGTCTTAAACCATCTCTACCCTTTTCTCTTTGCTGTCTATCCCATCCTTGAACTGCGGAACTACAACATCGCCTATGTCGACCCGGCGTCGCTGTATCGGCCAATCCTGCTTTCGGTCCTCTTGACCGGGTTGATCTGGGTGATCCTGCGCCCGGTGATGAAAGAATGGCAAAAGGCAGGTATTCTCGCCACGTTGACCATCCTCCTGTTCTTTTCCTACGGTCATGCTTATTTACAATATGAAGCCATGTTCGGGGATATTCCACGGCACAGGCATCTCGTGCTCGGCTTCGGTGCCATTCTTGTTTTGGCAGCCTGGATCATATGGCGGGTCAAAAGCACGGATGGCATTGTCAATTTTCTGTTGGCAACGGGCGGCATATTAGTGGCATTCTCCCTGTTTCAAACAGTACGACACGACATCTCTGTCTTTCAAGCTGCAAGATCATCTGAGAAGAGTCTAAGCGCAGAAACGGTTACGGTGGACGCTTCGGTTCAGCGCCCGGATATCTATTTCATCCTGCTCGACGCGCACACCCGATCCGATATTCTTCTCAAGGATTTTAAATACGACAATTCTGCATTCATCCAGCAATTAAAAGACATGGGCTTTTATGTGGCAGAATGCGCGCAGAGCAATTATCCGGCTACCAAGTTGTCGGTCACGTCCACCTTTTTTGCAGATTACCACAACTCGCCCACACTCTATCCCGTGTACTCAAGCCCGATCATCAAAACGGTCCACTCTCTGGGATACAAGGTGATCACCTTTGAGAACCGATCCAACGGACACTTCGATATCGGTGAGGACATGCGCCTCTCCCGTAACCAGATGGCCTTCGGTCGCATCGACCTGACCGGCGGGTTAAGCGAATTCGACATGATGCTGCTCAAAACATCCTTTTTGCGGATCGCCATCGACATGCCACAGTTGATCCCCGGATTGGATGAACAGATGTTGCAAAAGACCGAGTACTACGAACACTATCAACAGACCTATTACATCCTCGATGAACTACAGAACCTGCCCGACATGGATGGACCAAAGTTCGTGTTTGCCCACATCCTGGTGCCGCATCCTCCGTTCATTTTTACAGCCGACGGTAAATTCCACTGGGCGGAGAAGGCAAAAGATGGTTATGTGTCCAACATCCAGTTCATTGATTCGCACCTTGTCCCCGTGCTAAAGGAGATCATCAGCAAGTCGAAGACACCGCCGGTCATCATCATCATGGGAGACCACGGCCCGGCCGGCGTGCCGATCACGCCGGAAATGCGCATGTCCATTTTGAATGCATATTATGTCAACGATACTGCAAAGAAGGATCTGTATGAAACGATCACCCCGGTCAATTCCTTCCGCGTGGTACTCAACAATTATTTTGGAACCCAGTATCCCTACCTGGAGGATAAAAGTTATTTCGCCTACGGGCTAAATCAGTTTACCCCTGATCACATCGTTCCCAATAAGTGTCAGGTCCCGTAATAACAAATCAGGTTGGGATATTCCCAACCTGATTTGTCTTTTTACTTTTCGCTCGCACGGACTGGATTTTTCAACACTCCCAATCCTTCGATCTCAACAACAACTTCATCGCCGTTCTTTAATTCGCCGACACCTGCCGGCGTACCGGTGAAGATCAGATCCCCGGGTTCCAACGTCATGACTGAGGAAATGTAAGCGATCAATGTTCCTACATTAAAGACCATATCACGGGTGGACGCCATTTGCCGCATCTGTCCATTCACGCGGCAGGTGATCACTGCATCAGCAGGATCGAACTCCGTATCGATCCACGGACCGAAGGAGCAAAACGTGTCGAAACCTTTCGCCCGTGTCCACTGTCCATCCGTTTTTTGCAAATCTCTGGCAGTGACATCATTGCCGATGGTGTAACCGAAGATATAACGTTTCGCCTGTTCAGCGGTGACATTCCGTCCGCGTTTGCCGATGACGGCGACCAGTTCACCTTCATGCTCCACCTGGGTCGATTGCGGCGGCAGGAGGATCGTCCCTCCGCTGGGAATAATGGAAGAAGGTGGCTTCAAAAAGATGAGCGGCACCTTCGGAACTTCGTTTCCCAATTCCTTCGCATGTTCCACATAATTACGCCCCACACATACGATCTTGCTCGGCTCGGTGGGCGCCAGTAATCTCACGTCCACGAGAGGTGTTTGGACCTCGTTGCGTTTATAGCGCCCAAAAACGTTTCCACTGATCTCGCCGACCTTGTCTTCCAACAGCCATCCATATTTTGGCTTTGTCTTTGTTTCAGGGATTTCGTAACGAACAATACGCATGGCAGTGCCTCCAAATCAATTCGCTTCAAGTGTAACATGATGTATAATAACGGACGTTGGGCGCTTGGCTCAGTTGGTCGCGAAGCACCCCTTTGGGGTTAGAGTACTCTGAACAGAAGTACATTGATACATGGTTTGTATGGGCGCTTAGCTCAGTTGGTTAGAGCACTTCTTTTACACAGAAGGGGTCAGGGGTTCGAGTCCCTTAGCGCCCACTAGAGTCCCGAGAAATCGGGGCTTTTTGTTTTCTCCGCCCCTATTTTTAGGAGCGAAAATACCTTGTAAAATGCTAACAAAAGGCAAAATCGTGAATTTTTTCCCGTGGGAATCTTTATAATGTAACCATATCGCTTTCCATTAGGTAAAGGGTCGTTGTGAGTATCCGTTTCAAGGTCATCCTGCCATATCTTCTCCTGACCGTTATCGTTGCGGTAACGGGCGCCTACGTGGTAACACGTTTGGTGTCCAATTCACTGGGAGAACGCCTGTCCAACCAGCTGCTGGAGGCAGGACGTGTGGTATCCGATTCGATGGTGCGGCAGGAGATCAAACAGGCAGATGCGGCACGGATCATCGCCTTCACCCGTGGGCTGGGCGAAGCGGTCAGCACCGGGGATGATAGCCAGATCACCGTTCTGGCAAAGCCCGCCGCAGGGGGATTGGATGTGGAAAACCTCATGCTGTTCGACTCACAGGGCAACGAATCCATCCACCTGATCAGACAGACGAACAACACGATCATGGATGTCACCCAGTCGGGACGTGCCTCCACGCTGGCAATCGTGCGTGATCTGCTGAACGAAAACAACCCTGACAGCCTGCCCCGGCGCATATTGACGCGCGATCCGGTTGACAACCGATATTATTATTTCACCGCGATTCCCATTGAATTCAATACACAGGTGGTGGGCATCGCTGTGGTGGGGACATCCCTGAACACGTTCATGCCTCTCCTAAAAAGCACATCGCTTGCAGATGTGATCTTTTACGATGAGAGCGGACATGCGATCGCATCCACACTGGGTTCATTGGGAGAGGACCTGCTTTCACAGCGCACAATTTCCATCCCAACAACGCTGTATCAAAGCGTGCTGGCAGGCAAGGACACGGTGCAGGGACAGAACATTCAGGTGGATGAGCGATGGTTCAGCATTGCCTATGGTCCGCTTCAGGTGGGGAGCGATACACTCGCAGTATTTTCGGTGGTGCTGCCGCGCGATTTTGTCGTGGAATCCAGCTCAACCAATCGCAACAACTATGTTGTACTGTATTCCGTGGCGATGATCGCCGTGATCCTGATCGGCTATTTCGTTGCACGGCTCATCATCAATCCGTTATCCAAACTTGTCCGTACTTCGCGTGCCATCGCCAATGGCGATCTCACCCAACGGACGGAGATCAAAAGCCGCGACGAGATCGGTGTGCTCGCCAATACGTTCGACGAGATGACCGATAATCTGCAGCAGCGCACCCTCGAACTGGAGCGGACGAACAAGGTCCTCGAACAGATGGATGCAGCCAAGATGCGCTTCATTCAGGTGGCTGCACATGAGTTGCGCACTCCGCTTACCCTGGCACAGGGATATGCACAGATGGTGGAGATCAAATCGAAAGACAGTGAGCAACTCACAAGATATGCCCGCGGCATCCTTGAAGGCACCAGCCGCATGGTGGAGATCATCGACAACATGCTCGATGTCTCGCGCATCGATATGAACCGGCTCGAGCTCATGCCCTCCGATGTACATATTGGCGAGGCTGTCGCAAAGGTTGAGAAAACCTTCGCCTCGGCGCTGGAGGAACGGAATCTCACCTTCACTGTCGAAGGGCTGGATACGTTGCCTGAAATCCAGGGTGACAAGGAATTGATTTACAAGCTCTTTTATCACATCATCGTCAACGCCATCAAATACACACCCGACGGAGGCAGGGTCACAGTGTGTGGAGAACGGCTGATCGATGAAGTTGAAATCAGAATTCAGGATACAGGAATTGGCATCGACCCGGAAAATCATGAGCTTGTTTTCGAAAAGTTCTATCAAACAGGCGAAGTGCTCTTACATTCCTCCGGCAAAACCAAGTTCAGAGGTGGTGGCCCCGGACTTGGGCTGGCCATCGCCCGCGGTATTATCAATGCACATCGCGGCCGCATCTGGCTGGAAAGCCCCGGCTTTAACGAAACCACCTATCCCGGCACAACGGTCTTTGTGAGACTGCCCATTCACGGCGAACCCAATGAAAACAACTAGACACGAAAGACGGGATTGGGTCATCATCATCGCCATCATCCTCATTGGATTCCTGTGCCTGCTCCTCGCTGGATGGATGTCTGTGCGCCTCTCGCCAAGCTGGGAGTTGGAAGCCACGATGGGATCGAACATCGACCCGAACAGTGACTTTCTCACCAACCGTCCTGTCGGTTTTATCGAGCCGGTGGATGCAGCGATCCTCACGCCTCCCATATGGATCGACCTGATCTTCACTCCGGGAGCGATCGTTCCCACGCGCAGTCCTTTCATCACGACAACACCCGTCCCCACGTTACAACCTGGTCAACCAACCTCTACCCGAACAGGGACCCCCACCGTAACAGCAACATCTTCGTTGGTCTTCATTCCATCGAAAACATCAACGACCAACCCTGCCTTTACAAAGACAGCGTCTTCAACACCATCACAAACAGCGTCTCCCACGCGTACATTTACCCCCACACCTTCGTGGACACCTACAGCCACGCCAACATCGACCAGCACCTATACACCAACATCAACCTTCACACCAACGTCCACAGCTACGTTCACGCCGACATCCACGCCAACTGTACCACCCCAGGCTGATCTGCGGATCACGATCACGGATGGTGCAACAGACTACGAAGCCAGCGCTTCCGTACGCTATATCATCCGGGCATCGAACCCATCAGGTCCATCGCCAGTTACGGGAGCTACGGTTACAAGCGCGTTTTCACCGAACCTGACTGGCATCACATGGAGTTGTTTGGCGAGTAGTGGGGCCTCCTGCACCGCCAGCGGAAGCGGAAACATCAACGATACCCTCGTCAATATTCCTGTAGGCGGAACCGTGACATATACTGTGCTGTCAACGGCCATCGCATCGCCGAGTGGCGCACTCGTAAGTAGTGCTTCCATTGCACCGCCAGGAACTATTACAGAAACCGCATGGGGTGATAACTCAGCCACAGATACCGATCAACTGATCGTATCCTCCACGTTCCCCTATGGCAACATCGATCCGTTTAAGGATGGCTTCATTGAGTTCATCCCTACCGATACAGTAGTCACTCTTCAGTTCACCAGCCCGTTGACGGTGGGATCGCATGCAGGTTATGACCTGGTCTATTATGAGTTTCCACAGGGGACAGGCATCTGGATGGATTGTGTCATCCTGCAGCTTGGAGATGGGCAAAACTGGTACACGTTTATGAACTGGTGTGATAACGTCACAGACACGAATGCCAGCATGAATATGTCAACCATTGGTGCCGCAGCCGAGACCGATAATCTCCCCATTGATGCTGCCTTTATGTTCAACACTACCGGGATCCAGATCGAACTGGACGGTGTGGTGCCAAACGGAATATATAAATACATTCGCATCATCTCTCCTCCCGTTCCTCCGGATGATGGAGATGGTGTTGAGGTCGACGCGATCGTGGTGTTACCGTAATACAAAAGAGAGGCGAAGGTTCGCCTCTCTTTTGTATATTTGCGAACTAACCTCCGCTCGATTGCGTAGGCTGAGCCTGGGGAAGCTGATCCGGGCCAGGTCCGTGTGGACCGCCCAGACCGAACGCACCCGGCACGCCGATGTAGCCCTTATCCAAACCTTCCAACAGCCAATCCGCGTTTTCCTGTGTGATTGTTCCATCATCTACTGCCTGCTGGATGCGGTCGCGCATTTCGGTCACATGAGCCGCTTGGATCGCAGACTGAACGTCGGCAAAATCCACTCCGGCGTCACTGGCGATCTGCTCAAGAGTCTTTCCACCATTCAATGCGGTGGATAGTTCATCGGTTGTCATCTTGAGAACCTTTGCCGCGGCTTCCAACTCGGCCGTTCCCAGGTGTGCGCCACGCTCATCCCCCGGGCCGCCCGGGCCACGTCCATGGAAAAGTGTGCTGGCCGAACCCTGTGCATACGCGTTCGTCGCACCGATCACGCCGACCACCAAAAGGGCGATCAGCAGACCCCCGACCAAAACAGAACCTTTTGTTTTCATTATTTTTCTCCATTCTATTGATTTGGCTGGAGCTCATCCAACCTGCCAAAATCATAGTTGGAACGTGTTATGCCGTTGTGAAAGGTCTGTGTGGAAAGTATGGGTCCTCGGTGATGAAAAAACGCCTGTCACAATGGACAGGCGTTCACAATGCAGCATTTTGTGGATAATCGAATCTATCCCTGATCCTGTGCAAAAATCGTGTTGGGATACCCCAGCGCCGCAAAAAACTTCAACAGATAGGCTTCGGCATTGATCTGTGCCTGCTGCAAAATTCCATCCTCCAGCGCTGCTTTCAGAATCTCCTCCTCGGCCCGCTGCCGCACCAGCGTCTCAAGGTTGATATCAGGCTTGGTCAACAGACCGGTATCACGGTCGTACACATACGACTTTTCATTATTGAGTGTTGCGATGAAGATCTCAGCGGGTGGCAACTTGATCGTAAGGACGCCATTCTCAAAATGCATATCTTCCGGCTGGATCTTTGCCATGTCGATCCCGGCGATCACCGTTCCATGCCCTACGAACAGGATCTTATCACCGAACAGGGATTGGAACGTGCCGCCCCCCGTTTCGCCAGTGATCACTTTTTCCACGCTATACTGGATCGTCTCGAGTCGAGCCAGGGCGCGGACTTCGTTGATATATGTCACCGGATCGGCAATGATCGTCGGGGTGGGGTTGAGCAAATTGGAAACCTGCGTCTGCAAGGATTGATTCGCCTGATTGACCTGGTCGAACGGCGCCTGAACCGCCTGCTGCGTTTCACGGATCATCTGCACAATAAAATAGGCACCGATACCGATCACGACGAGTATCAATAAGGAAAGCAGGTTATTGTTTTTCATGCTCGTATTATAATCTCAACGAGCTACCCGTGAACCGTATACGATACTTCTTGACAATCCTCCTCGCAGGCGCATTTCTGCTGACCAATTGTGCAATTCCACGCGCAACTCCACCTGCCATCATTGGGACTCATGCCCTGGAGTCCACTCCAACCGAGACGCCACCCCCGCCTCGTCCCACGCCTCAGTTGGGGCTGGCGGAAAATCCCATCATCCTCGCCCTGCTCCCTTCCGCCAATTCCAAGGAGCAGGTCAACGCTGCAAAGCTGATCGCGTCCCAATTTACCGAACGGACCGGGTATACCGTCGTCACTGTGGTTCCCGATTCCTATACTGCATTGGTAGATGCACTCGAAAAAGGGAATGCTCATATCGTCCTGCTCGATCCGTATGCGTATGACCTCGCCTATCAAAAAGGACTCGTCAAAGCAGCGTATGCGGTACTCAAAGATGGCGAAGGCACCTATGGCGCTCAATTCCTTGCCACTCGCAAAGATGGGTTCAAATCCTTTATCAATCCTGTCACTGGCGAGAATACCGCCGATGCCAAAACAGCCCTTGCCCAGTTTGCCGACAAAAAACCCTGTTGGAGCGACGAGACGTCTGCATCTGGTTATGTGATCCCACTTGGTTTTCTCAATGAAAACCTGATCTCCACCAAGCCGCCAGCGTTCGTCGCGGGACATCCCACGGTGGTCCGTTCCCTATATGCGGGCGGCATCTGTGGCTTTGGTGCCTCATACATCGATGCGCGTAAATTTCCGTCCCTTGAGGATGAATTTCCCGATCTGCTCGAACAGGTGATCGTCATCTGGCAGATCCCAGCCATTATCCCGTATAACGTACTGGCGTTCTCAACCCTCATGCCGCAGAACATGCGCGACCTGTTCACGAGCCTGGTACCACCGATCATGCAAACCGATACAGGTAAGGCAGCCTTCAAAACTGCCTATGACATTGATGAACTGCAGCTTGTGAACGATGGATTCTACGAAGAGTTCCGAATCTACGTGGATGAATCAGGGGTCGATCTTTCCACGCTTGTGAAATGATCTTCATCACAAACAAGATAGACTCCAATCGCCGAGAGCAATCTGATAAAGTAGTCGTTGGCGACCACACAAATAATGGGGCTGAAAATTTTTTAATTCAAACGTCACTTGTCTAAATCTTAGAGAGGTTGTATTATCTCCCAGTCAGGGAACCTTTCCCAAATCCAAATTTTCTAGAGGAGAAAATATGAAGAAGTCACTAAATCTGTTTCTTGCTGTGATGGCGATCCTCGTGCTGGTGCTCTCTGCCTGCGCGCCCGCCACCCCAGCACCCACGGAAGCACCCGTAGCCACAGAGGCTCCCACGGAAGCACCCACACAAGCTCCCGAGCCGACAGCTACAGCCGTTCCTGAGTTGGGTACCGCCGAGAACCCCCTCATCATGGCTCTTGCTCCTTCTGCCACCACCCAGGAACTCCAAACTGGTGGACAGGCGATCGCCGATAAGTTGAGCGAACTGACCGGCTATACCATCACGGTTAATGTTCCCACCAACTATGCCGCCATGATCGAAGCCATGGGTGCTGGTAATGCGCACATCGGCTGGCTGGCTCCTGTTCAGTACATTGTTGCTCACGGTAAGGGCTATGCAGATGTCGGTCTGGCCACCGTCCGCAATGGTTCCAATCACTACGGTTTGCAGTATGTTGCCAACGCCGCGGCTGGATTCACTTCCTATTACGATGCAGCCACAGGCAAAGACACAGCAGATGCCGCTACTGCTCTTGCACAGTTCGCCGACAAGAAACCCTGCTGGACTGATCCTCTTTCTGCTTCTGGTTACATTCTTCCTTCCGGTCTGCTGAAAGCCAACAGCATCAACGTCAAGGCTGGTGCATGGGTTCAGGGTCATCCGACCGTGATCAAGTCCGTATACCTCAGCCCGAAGGGCGAGATCTGTGACTTCGGTGCCACCTTCATCGATGCACGCACAAACGTGACCACAGACTTCCCCGATGTTAATGACAAGGTTCAGATCATCTGGGTTTCCGATCCCTTCATCCCGAACGACAACGTCTCCTATGCCGCCAATGTTCCCGCGGATATGCGCGAGAAACTCAATGAGGCTTTGCTTCAGATCGCTTCCACAGAAGATGGCATTACCCTGCTCAAGAACGGTGGTTACAGCATTCAGGGTCTCGAAAAAGTGGATGACACTTTCTACGATGATTTCCGTGTCTACCTCGAAGCCTCTGGCATCGACCCCACAACACTCTTCAAATAGATCACCCTTATAGAAAGAGGGAGGACGTACAGTCCTCCCTCTTTCATTCAACCCTCACCCCTTGCCCCTCTCCTTGAGAGAGGTTGGGGTGAGGGCTGAATGGAGACATCCATGCTCAGAATCCAAAACCTTACCAAAACCTATCCCAACGGTACGCAGGCACTCAAGAATGTATCCTTTGATATAAAGGATGGTGAATTTCTCGTTGTCATCGGTCTCTCAGGCTCAGGAAAATCCACCCTGCTTCGCTGTATTAACCGCCTGATCGACCCCACCGATGGGAAGATCTTTTGGGACGATACCGATATTACTGCTGCATCTCCTGCCGAGTTGAGGAACATCCGCCGCAAGATCGGCATGGTTTTCCAACAGTTCAATCTGGTCAAGCGCTCCAGCGTGATCACGAATGTGTTATCGGGCAGGCTTGGGTATGTGAGTCCATGGTTGAGTCTCGTTGGCGTTTGGCCAGAGGATGAGAGACAGAAGGCGCTCAAATCCCTTGAACGTGTGGGGATCGCAGACAAAGCCTATAACCGCGCAGACGCCCTCTCCGGCGGACAACAGCAGCGCGTCGGGATTGCACGTGCGCTCATGCAGGACCCGAAGTTGATCCTCGCCGATGAGCCGGTGGCCAGCCTCGACCCGGTTCTCTCTCATTCCATTTTGCAATATCTCGAACAATTGAACAAAGAAGGGATCACTGTCATCTGTTCCCTGCATTTTTTGGATCTTGTTCATCGTTATGCCACGCGTGTCGTGGCTCTCAAAGATGGGGTTAAAGTCTTTGAAGGCTCGGCTAAAGAGATCGACCGTGCCAAGTTCAAGGAAATTTACGGGGAAGAAGCGCAGGAAGTTCGCGCAGCGTCGTTATAAGGGTGGATATGGAAAATACAACGGCGGCCGGCCCCCGGCCTGGTTTGAGCGGATTTTTATCCGCAGTGCTTCCCGGTTTGGGACAATTTGTCCGTGGTCAGCGATACCGCGGTATATCCATCCTCCTGGGCTTTTTGGTCATGCTGGTTACAGTGGTCTGGTATGGAAATCCACTTTGGTACGCATCGCCCATTGCCATTTGGTTGTGGAACATCTGGGATGCGATGAGCCCGCGTTCGCGCTCGGTGCTGTTGCCGGTGTTCTTCGGACTGTTGGCCGCGTACGGCATCGGCTGGCGTGTAGTGGGGATCGACTTCAGCAAGGCAGATATGGGACGTGCGATGATGATCGTGCGCCCGATGATCCGCCCTGACTTTGTTCAAGAACGTCGTGAAAACAATGAAATGTGGGTTCCCGTGCAAGTCCCCTGCGCACCCGAGCCGCCCAAAGCAATGCGGGAAGATGGAGATAAGAAAGCCACCGCCATTCCCGATTGTGGACCTGTGGGTGAAACGATCATTGTTTCGGTGAGTGGGTTGTGGCCCAATACCGAGACGAATATCGTCTGGAAGAATCCGATTGGCAATTCACTAATGCTTGGTGAAGGGGAAACATCCATGCTTGTTGTAACCACGGATGAGTCCGGTTCGTTGACCACCGCCATTCGTGTGCCAACGACAGCGTTAGTCGCTGCCCCAGATCCTACACTGCCACAACTCCATCGCGTGTACTTCGATCAATACCGTCCTGTCGGTGGGTATGAATTATCCTTTATTGGAAATGAAGTCTTAAAGGGTGCTTTCACAACGATAGCCATGGCATTGATTGCCACCATGCTGGCGGTCATCTTTGCAATACCGGTTTCATTCCTTGCCGCTCACAACCTGATGAGTGGCAACCCGGTGACGTATGCCATCTATGTTGTAGTGCGCACATTGTTGAATATTTTGCGTTCCATCGAATCGCTCATTATCGCCATTGTGTTCGTTGTCATCGTTGGGTTGGGTCCATTTGCCGGCGCACTTGCCCTCGCTGTTCACTCGATCGCAGCGCTTGCAAAACTCTATTCTGAAGTGATCGAGGGTATCGACCCGGGACCCATCGAAGCCATTAGGGCAACGGGAGCTAACTGGGTACAGACTGTTCGTTATGCTGTCATCCCACAGATCATTCCTCCATTTACCGCCTTCACCATTTATCGTTGGGATATCAACGTCCGTTCGGCGACCATTATCGGCTTTGTCGGAGGCGGTGGGATCGGCTTCCTATTGATCGAACTTATCCGCGTCAACAACATGCGCGGTGTGAGTGCAGTCTTCATCGCCATTGCCCTGGTTGTCATCACTCTCGATTATTTAAGCGCAAAAGTGCGGGAGAAGCTGGTGTAACATGCAACGATCCCGCATCATTCGCAACACTCTTTTGTTTGCCGTGCTCGTCGCCGCGATTGGCATCTCGTACCGAGTCACAGGTGTGAACTTTGCCCGCCTGGTAACGGACCTGCCCAAGGGAGGTCCGATCTTGAAGGAATTCCTCTCGCCAGATGTAGTCACTCGCGATACAGAAACCCGCACGATCGAAATTGACTTTCCGATCCCTTGCGGTTCTGCCCCGACCGAAAGCGAAGTCCCAACGAGCGGACCGCGTCTCGTCCCAAGCGTCAACTGCGCAGACCCGCGGCAAAAATTCACACTCGAAGGTTTTGATCTCGAACCCAACTCCGAAGTGGTCATCCGATGGAATCTGCCTGATGACCGTGTGATGACCGCCATTCGCATGCAGACGGATGCAAACGGCTACTTCACATCGGAAGTGGAAGCTCGTCCCATCGCTGCAACAAAAGACGGCAAAGCCAGCCAGCTCGAAGTGGATACCAATACCCCTGTTGGGGGAATGAAACCCAGTCAGGCATTGAAAGACGTTGTTGATGCCATGTTCGTGACCATCTTCATGGCATTGCTCTCCACGACCATCGCCACGATCGTTGCTGCGCCATTGAGTTTTTTCGCAGCCAGCAATATCACCCGCAATGGGACAGCCGGTACGACGGTCTATTACATCTTCCGTTCCATCTTCAACTTGATGCGTTCGTATGACCCTCTTTTGATGGCATCGGTATTTGGCTTTTGGTTGAGTTTTGGCGCTTTCCCGGGTTTTCTGGCATTGACCGTGGTGACCATTGCATCGCTTGGCAAGCTGTTCTCGGAAGCCATCGAAGGCATTGATGCTGGTCCCATTGAAGCGCTACAAGCCACCGGTGCGAACCCGTTGCAAACTGTCATCTATGGTGTCGTCCCACAAATCGTGCCGGATTTCATCTCGTTCATCATTTATCACTGGGATATTAACGTCCGCATTTCCACCATTATCGGTTTTGTGGGCGGCGGCGGCATCGGTTTTTATCTGAGCGAACAGATCAATGGATTCCAGTACGACAGGGCAGGTACGGCCATCTGGGCGATCGTCATTGTCGTTTGGGCAATGGATTTCCTGAGTGCCGAGGTGAGAAAAAAATTGATTTGATCGAATCAAAAAGCGACTGGATGAATATCCAGCCGCTTTTTTTCTTGCAAACAAAAAAGCCCTGTCAATGACAAGGCTTTTTTGTTTGCTCTTGTGAGCAGTTTACGGCAGGGAGCTTGAAATGGTGCTGAAGGTATTGCCGATCTTGGGTCCGAGCAAGCGCATCACTGCAATGACGACGATGGCGACGAGAGCGAGAATGATCGCGTACTCAACCAAACCTTGACCTTTTTCCTTGGGAGCGAATAACATGATGTTTTATTCCTTTCGAATAATTATGTTATCTGAGGTCCATCCTCAGAACTATCCCCAGTATATGCAGTTCAAAAAAAATTTCAAGACTATTATGATATGTTTTCGTTTACAACATTGTTAGCCTAACAAGGATGCTAAGTAGTACAAACTACAGTATTTTCTCTGTCCTTTTTGCATACAAAATATCATTCATGAATCATTAAAAGTTATAAATATGGCAATTAAGCAATTTACATTACAATTCCACCATGTTCAAACGAATTCTTAGGTTCATCTGGCGTGTCTTGTTCACCCTGGGGCTGTTGGGGTTGGCAGGTATCCTCCTGCCGCGTCTCATCACATCCATTTATTCATCAAAACGAATATTTCAAATAGAAAATGCCCCTTCACAGAGAATTGCCATCGTTTTCGGGGCCGGGCTCCGTCGAGATGGAACTCCCACAGCCATTCTGCGTGACCGCGTGGAAACTGCGGCTCAACTTTACTTCGTCGGGAAAGTGGAGAAGATCCTGATGAGCGGGGATAATCGCTTTGAAAATTATAACGAACCAGGCGCAATGCGCCAGTATGCCATCTCACTAGGGGTCCCCAACGATGCAATCGCTCTTGATTATGCCGGCAGGCGTACATACGATACTTGTTATCGTGCCAAAACAATTTTCAAAGTGGATGAAGCCCTGCTTGTTACCCAGAAATTCCATTTACCGCGTGCTCTTTTTCTGTGTAACGCGTTGGGGCTGAAGGCAAAAGGCGTGGAGGCGAACAATAACCGCTATTGGCATGGTTCGCTTTTCATCTGGAATTTCAGGGAACAGCTCGCTACAGTTGCAGCATTCGTCGATATTTATATTAATAACCCGGTTCCTGTATTGGGCGATCCCGAGCCGCTATTCATGGATTAACTCCCATATCTACTTGTAAGGGTAAAAAGACGAAAAAAAACACCATATTTAGGGTATTAGAAAACTACCCACAAACACGTCCAGACAAGCAAACTGTGGATAAGTCGTTATTATTTGTGGATAAGTGACTATGTGTGTGGAAAAGTTGCTCACCTGTCTAACATATCCATGAATACCCTACCCCCATATATGGACGCAGTAGAATGACTCTTCCAAAATATGGATTTTCCGTCTGTCCACATTTTTCTGTGGATAAGCCTGTGGATGATTTCTCCCGATTCCTTCCACAGGGAGAACGGATCCCGTTAACGGCGGTAAACCTTACATCCACGGAGGGTGCGTTGGTGGCAGCCTATATATGGGGGATAAACAGGTTCATCCACACTATCCACAGGCTCTACTACTATTACGATTCCCATTTCATACTTATTTAAATGTTGATTCACACTTGAATTCAACCTGTATATCCAGTACAATGACGTAGAGTTTGTAGTTATAGGTAATCCCTATCATTGCTGGGAGGCTCATCATGGATATGATCAAAGTTTCAGCCAACTCCCGTACATCCGCTGTGGCTGGTGCAATTGCAGGTGTAATCCGCGAACATAAAAGGGCGGAAGTGCAGGCCATCGGAGCAGGCGCCGTGAATCAGGCGGTGAAAGCTCTTGTTCTTGCTGTGGGATACCTTAATGGTGATGGCATTCAGATCGTTTGCGTGCCTGAATTTGCCGATGTGACCATTGACGATAAGGTACGGACAGCTATCAAACTCGTAATCGAGGTCCGCTAAATTTACTATTGAACATATCGGTGGGGGGGGTATAATTTTACAGGGATGACGTACTCATCCCTGTGGTTTTTGTTCCATGACTATTTCACAGAAATTTTGGCGTTCACTATTATTTTTTGTAATACTTGCCGCATTGTGCGGAAGTTTTGTCTTCCCAGTAGCTTATGTGCCGGTGAACGCTGCACCGAATTTTGTTTACCCTGGAACGTCTGTTGTAATCAGTGAGTTTCGGTTTCACGGTTCTGCAGGTGGAAATGATGAATTTATCGAATTATACAACCCTACAGGTGCTTCAATAGATATTAGTGGCTGGTTGATCAGGGGATCTAATAATGCAGGTACAACCGGCACGCGGGCTACTATACCGGCAGCAACGAATCTTGCACCGGGACAATATTACCTGATTGCCAACAATGGCTATAGTGGAGTCGTCATTCCCGATCTGACCTATGCAACGGGAATCACTGACGATGGCGGGGTAGCTTTGACGCTTGCCGATGCTGTGACAGTTGTGGATCAGGCAGGGCTAAGTGTCGGATCCACCTACAAAGAAGGCACGACTCTTGCTCCTTTAACCACGAATGTTGATAGGGGATATGAACGCCGTATTGGAGGGGCAAACGGAAATTGTCAGGACGATGGAAATAATGCAGCAGATTTTACCCTTACAGCACCCAGCAATCCTCAAAATTCTGGCAGTGCAACAGTTGCTTGTGGCGTCCCCACTGTAACTTCATCACCGACACCCCCGCAAGTGATCATTAGTGAGGTTGCCTGGGCAGGGACAGCAGCATTTGCCGGTGATGAATGGATCGAGCTCTATAACAATGGCGGCACCGATATCGACATGACCGGGTGGCGCATCGAAGCCGCGGACGGGGACCCGTCCATCAATTTGAGTGGAACGATCACTGCCGGCAGTTTTTTTCTGTTGGAGCGTGGGGATGATAATGTGGTTTCCGATGTGTCTGCGAGTCAGGTGTATTCAAGTGGACTGCTAAGTGATTCGGGTGAAGTTCTTTACCTGTTGAATGTCAGTCGTGCAGTCGTCGACACGGCCAACAGCAGTGGCGGCAGTTGGGATGCAGGGCAGGCTTCTTCGTTCAGTAGTATGGAGCGGATTATCAACGGTGGTGTGGTTGCAACTGATAACGCATCTGGTTGGATCACCAATTCCCAGCCATCCACATGGACGACACACGATGCAGCGAGCAATCTAATACACGGTACGCCTGGGTATGCCAATTGGGCATTTACAGTCACTCCTACAGCAACCAGTACTGCAACATCCACCCCTACTGCTACAGGGACTCCAACAAATACTGGCACTCCAACCCCCACCGGCACACGGACAAGGACTCCAACTCCTTTGGGATTCTTAAGCCTGGTAATCAATGAAGTCGCCTGGTCCGGGACGGCTGCTTCGACCAGCGATGAATGGATCGAACTCTATAACCCCGGTGCAAGTTCAATCAACCTTTCCGGATGGGTACTAAAAGCGGCAGACGGCACTCCTAATATCGCTTTGTCGGGTATCATCTCAGGCGGTGGTTATTTCCTTTTGGAGCGGACCGACGACAATACTGTCATTGATGCAACAGCAGATCAGATCTATACAGGGGAATTGGAGAATACGGCCGAGATCTTGCAACTCTTCGACCCGACCAATCGCTTGATCGACACAGCGAATTCCAACGGTGGAGCCTGGCCCGCAGGAAATTCAACCACCTTTAATAGCATGGAACGCCGTGCAGTGGTTACTGATAGTGATACAGCTTGGATCACCAATACAAAAACAAGTACCTGGACAAAACACGATGCCAGGGGAATAAGTTCTGCCAATTATCTTATTCGTGGAACTCCCGGGTATTCCAACTGGGCGTACACGGTGACCCCAACCGCATCGCCCAAACCCACTGTAACTCCTACTCGCACTCCATCTCGCGCTCCCACTGTGGCCCCGGCTCAGTTGGTTGCCATCAATGAGTTTGTGCCGCGTCCCGGACACGACTGGAATAATGATGGCGAAGTCAATGTAGAGGACGAATACATCGAGATCATCAATCATGGGGTTGTGAATGTAAATCTCAGTGGGTATTCCCTGGATGATGAAGCCAACATTGGCTCCAATCCATATCGGTTGCCGGCTACGATCATCAAACCTGGTGAACGCATTGTGTTCTACGGTAGTGAAACGGGACTGCTCCTCAGTGACGGCGGTGATGGAGTGCGACTGTTAAAACCCAATGGACAGTTGATGGATGCCTATAACTATACGGTTGCACGCTATCCGGATCAGTCTTTCTGCCGTCTGCCAGATGACGGAGGGCTGGATGATTGGAACCAAAACTGCTATCCAACGCCCGGGTTGCAGAATTCATTGAATAGTGTGTTTACGCCTCCTTCCAATAACGTCGGTGGAGCGCAGCTCTGCCCGATTGCCGATACCCTGCCCGATGACTTTGTCTTTGCAGAATGTTCTCCGTATGGCAACAATATCTGGCGGCGGGCATTCTGGGACGAAACGGGATGGTACGATGAAAAAGTGCTTCCCGGCATTGACAGTCGCTGGGATATCTTCGCAGATTAAACGACAAGACAGTTCACAATGAACTGTCCTGTTTTTGTTGGGCAATGAATGGATTGAACGTGGCGGTTATAAAAGGCTTGCCATTTAATTACTTCTTGGATGAAATGCGAGCTCCTTTTTTTCTGTGACTCTCGTCTGGATCTTCACTAGTGTCTTTAAATAACAGATGTCCACAACTACGGCAATAACCGCCGATTTTTTCGTCACGAGTCCGTAGGGAAATATTCCGCTTACAGGATGGGCAGCACTCGATCAGGCGATTCCCACAAGATGGGCAATAATGTCCATGCCGAAACATGGCGTGCTCTTCATGGCTTGCAAACACAATAGCATGAGTCAGCTTGTAATTGGTGACACATAGAAATGCCATATAAGGCAACTCACGAGACCGTAACCAGTTCCGCGTTTGAGTGATGAGTGTCCCAATCAAGAACCCACTGGCTCCAAACATGGGGGCGCTGGACGGATCGATCCATTGTGAAAGACTGATACCCAAGATTGCAGCAGCTGTAGGTAGCGAGAATTCTTTTGTTGCCAGTTGAAGGATTTGCAGCACGTGATCCAGAGAGAGCATCATGGCTGGATTCTCCTGTTCAATTTTGTCAAAACCACCCCGAATCCGGCCGAGAGTGCCACCAACACCGCCATGCAACTGACGATTCGTTCCAACTCTGGCATCAAGAAATGGGCAATAATCACGATTGCCAGCATGACAAAGCTCAGGACAATCGCTCGTAACGGAGCTTGTTTATAGCGTCCTAAATGATGGTAACAATAATCGCTTCCGGTGACAGTAGGAGCACTGCAACGGTTGCCACTTTCGTCAAATGCAAGACATCGGTTCATTTCTATACCTATGAAACAAGTTTCTTTCACTCTAAAAAATGATACATCTTTCCATTATCTGTTTCAAGTAGGTATGTAAATAAAAATAGGTCAGGAGTTCATCTCCCGACCTTGTCCATTTCTTATGTATTGCCTAATCTTCTGCAGCCCTGGCCACTTCCTCCGGCTCGAAAACGACTTCCTCCTTGCCCGTAAGTTTGTCATCCACTTTCTCGATGATAAGACGCAAATGTCCCGGGTGGGAGACAAAGTCGAGATCGTCGCCTGGGACCGCAAGGATTGGGCAAAGTGTGAAATTATCGATCCAGGTTTCGTAGAGGTTGTTTAGTCCCTCCAAATAATCGGGGGAGATCGTTTGCTCGTAAGCGCGTCCGCGGCGGGAGATACGATTCAGCAGGGTGGGAACAGAGGCTCGTAGATAGATGACCAAGTCCGGGGGCGGAAGGAAGCGCATCGTTGTCTCGTAGAGATCGCGATAGGTCTGGTAGTCCCGCTTATTGATGTGACCTTGCAAATAGAGATTCTGAGCGAATATCTCAGCATCTTCGTAGACACTGCGGTCCTGCACCACGGACGTGGGATGTTCCGAGATCTGATAATGCGAACGCAGGCGATGTGAAAGGAAGAACACCTGCGAATGAAAGGACCACGCGTCCATGTCATTATAGAAATCTGCGAGATATGGATTTTCCTTCACCGGCTCGTAGAACGGTTCCCACCCCATGCGTACACAAAGCATCTCGACAAGCGTCGATTTTCCAACGCCAATGTTGCCAGCCACGGCGACGAACTTTTTCATGTTTCCTCCATTCAAAGACAGAGCGTCCATTTTTTGGACGCCCGTTCGGAATTACTTTGGGATCTCTCCTGCGAGTTCTTTATCGATCACCTGTTTGAACACATCCAGTGGCTGCGCTCCCACGATCGCAAGCCCGTTGATAAAGAAGGTCGGTGTGGAACGTACGCCAAGATTCACAGCAAAATCACTGTCTTTTTCGATGGCGTCCTTGTATTTGTTTTCGGTGATGCAGGATTCGAAAGCGTCCATATTGAGACTCAGTTCCTGTGCATACTGGGTGTAGACCTGTTTTCCCAGAGTTTCACCGCCGAACAATTTTTCATGATACGTCCAGTAGGCATTCTGTTCCCCGGCGCACATGGCCGCTTCGGCTGCTGAGAATGCGTCTGGATGGATGGATGTAAGTGGCAGGTTACGGTAGACCAGCTTGATCTTGCCGGGATACGCAGCCAGTAGCGGTGCGTAGACCTCTTGATGCCAGCGACGACAAAACGGGCACTGGTAATCGCTGAATTCGACTATCGTAATTGGAGCATCATCTGGTCCGATGGAGGGAAAACCCTGCGACGGGATATCGTAGCGGATGAACTGTGGCGCTTTTGTGACGGGCGACTCGGCAATTTGACCGGATGTTTGGGCAGCCGTTTGTGAGGTTGGCTTCCCGCCTTGGGCCGGAGTATATCCCCACACGATGTAGCCTACCAGTACCCCCACTGCAAAGGCAAGCACGGTCAACATGGAATAAAAATGGCTGCGTTTGAAGGTGATGGTATCTTCTGGATCGGCGTTTACAACAGGCTCTTCCGGAAAACCAGGGTCGAGCGGTTCGATCGCGGGCTCTTCTTCGATGATTTTCTTGCTTCTTATTGGCATGGCGGCATTATAACATGCGCAGTTAAGCGTGCTGGTCTGCTACTTTTTTGTAAGGGAAACGTATATTAAACCGAACAAAAATATTGATTCAAACTCTGGAGGAAGAAATGGCTGCTGATACAAAACATCATACTCCCTGGTATTTATGGCCGTTCGTGGCGATCTGGAAATTACTGGCGGTCATCGTCGAAATGACGGGACGCCTTGTGGCGATGATCCTGGGTATTGTGCTGATGATCGCCGGTGTCAGTGTCAGTTTGACGATCGTGGGTGCCATCGTGGGCGTGCCGTTGGCAATCGTTGGTTTGCTGTTGTTCATCAAAGGGATATTTTAGTGCCGCAATAACTTGAGATTGTAGGTTACTTTTTCTTCTACCGTAAATAACGAACCAAACTGCCACGTACCAAAGTTGTGGTACCAGTAACAAAGGGTCGGGCAATTGCCCGACCCTTTGTTTTTAAGCCTCAGATTGGATCTTGCGCCTTGATAACAGGATAAAGATCCGGTCGCGTAAGGATGCGAGGAATCTGCGCACGTGGGGGATGCGGAAGATCAAAAGGATGACAACTACAAGTCCATAGATCAATGGACGGATGATCTCACCACGCAGGCTGAAGAAGTCACCTTTCTTGCTCCATGCAAAGTGTAAAACCACAAGTGGAGCAATGAGATAGACCATCTGATGAAGGCGTTTCCAATTCTTCTTCAAGCGCGTCTTCCAGACATCGAACGATGTGAACGCCAGGGGGATCAATAACAGGAACGAGATCACACCCACGATGATATAGGGCTTTTCAAAGATCGTTTGAATGATGAGACTCCACGCCAATCCATAATCGAGATCAATAAAGATCAATACATGGATGCTGGCATACATAAATGCGTACAAGCCAAGTGTGCGACGGCGCTTGATCAGCTCGGGCCATTTGAAAAGCGTGTTCAACGGTGTACATGCCAGTGAAAGGACGAGCAGTGTGATGGCGTGACGTCCTGTGCGTTGCTCCAACTCTTGAATGGGGTTGGGCGATATTGTGCCTGTGAGAAGTCTGAACCCGATATGAATCAATGCAGACCATGCATAGAGATGTATGGCGATTTGAAGTGGGGTGTAGCGCTTGAGAGGAGAGTTCATTGATTCTTTCTTAAGGTGACAGTCACTTTAAAAGTGACTGTCACCTGTGCATTAGTAGTTTACGTTCAGGTCCATGCCTTTGTACAAGTCGGCAACTTGTTCGGCATATCCGTTGAACATCAATGTGGGGCGGCGCCCCAGTTCGCCGATGCGCCGTTCAGATGCTTGTGACCAGCGTGGGTGCGGACGATCGGGGTTCACATTCGAGTAGAAGCCATATTCGTTCGGACCCACCATACTCCACAATGTCGTGGGTTGTTCAGCCACCAATTCTATCTTGACAATTGATTTAATGGATTTGAATCCATACTTCCATGGGACCACGAGCCGAATGGGAGCGCCGTTCGAGTTGGGCATGGGCTGACCATAAAGTCCCGTTGCCAGAAGAGTCAGGTCATGCATGGCTTCATCGAGGCGCAATCCTTCCTGATACGGCCATGGGTAAAACGGACTGTCCTGCCCCGGCATTTCCTCTGGACGATAGACCGTTTCAAATCGGACATATTTTGCGTCTGACGTTGGTTCCACTTCTTTCAACAAGCTGGAAAGTGTGAACCCGGTCCACGGTATGACCATGCTCCACGCTTCCACACAGCGCAGGCGGTAGATGCGTTCCTCCTGTGTGAACTTGCTCAACAGCTCCTCGATGCCAAAGGTCATTGGCTTGTTGACCAAGCCGTAGACTTCCACGGTCCACGGCTTGGGGTTGAATTTTGTTGCTAATCGTGCGACACCTTCCTTATCAGTCGTGAATTCATAGAAGTTGTTGTAATGAGTGATGTCTTCGAACGAATTTGCCGGATCACCCAATTCATCCTTTTTCGCGGGAAAAGCAGTCGCAGCCGTCTCTGGCATACTGGTCTCTGTTGCAGCGGGTGCACAAGAAGCCAGCAATGCCGAACCAGCCACAACCCCTGCTGCTTTCATAAAATCGCGCCGCGATAAATATTGATGATATGGCGTGATCTCAGATGATTTCACCGGAACAGATGTGTATTTGTTGTTCATGGTCTCCTCGTTTTTTCATGTTGTTGCGATGGCGGTAATCTGAAGCAATCTCCCGTTGGTGGGTAAATCCATTCGAGAATGTTTTTTTCGATGAAATGGAGATTGTTTCGGCAAAGAGCTACTCGCAATGACATTCGAATTAATATGTCTCTGCCAACAAAGCCTTGATGTTTTCCTCGGTCTCTTTATAGCGACCTTCACCAATATGCACGTAGCGGATGTGTCCCTGCTTGTCGATCAGGTATAGCGTTGGCCAATAATGATTTTTATATGCACGCCAGGTATCACCGTTGTTATCCTGCGCAACCGCATATTCGATCTCATATTGTGCGATGGCTTTCTTTAGATTCTCCAGGTCTTGTTCATAGGAAAATTCCGGAAAGTGGTTCCCAATGATGACAAGCCCGGCGTCCTTATACTTACTGTGCCATTCCTTTAGTGATGGCATTACATTCTGACAGTTGATGCAGCCAAACGTCCACATTTCGACGATGACCACTTTCCCGCGCAGATCCGCGAGATGCAGAGGCGAATCCACATTCAGCCAGGTGTCGTTCGTCAGTTCGGGGGCTGGACCAAGGTCCGGTAACGATGCGGCGTTTGACATGACAGGTTCCATTTGCGAAGCGCCATCCTGTTGTGATACACATCCAAAAAGGAGCAGGGCGAGCAATCCAAAAAAGATTCGTTTCATGGTTGGTCTCTTGATGCCCCCATTCTATAAAAACTTCCTTACGAAAGGATTACGCCTTTCTGAGAAGTTGGTTAAGGAATCGTAAATGTGAACTGCGTACCTTTGCCCACCTGGCTTTCGACGCGGATCTCTCCGCCATGTGCGCGGACGATGCCCTGTGCGATGGCAAGTCCCAGCCCTGCACCGCCGGTGCCGCGATTGCGGGATTTTTCACCGCGATAGAAACTCTCAAAGATATGCGGAACATCCTGTGCCTGGATGCCTTCACCAGTATCGCGCACGCTCACTTCCACGCCATTGCCCGTTCGCCGCGCATGGACTCGGATCTCCCCTCCAATTGATGTGTGCCGAAGCGCATTGCCGATGAGATTGTTCAGCACGCGACCGATCGCCTGTGTGTCCATGAAGACCGGGTCCACGTCTGCCCCGACATTTCCTTCAAGTTTGATGCTTTCTCGATAGGCAAGCTCGGAAAAGCTTTCGAGTGTATCCGAGACCAGGTCGTTCAGCGACGACTGAGCGCGACTCAACGGAAATCCGCCTGCGTCCAGTTGCGACATCTGAAAGAGATCATCCATCAACGCTGAAAGTGACATGACATCCTTTTGTGCGGTCTGCAGGTAGCGTTTCACCATCTCTGGGTCATCCACGATGCCATCAGATAATGCTTCGAGGATCGCTCGCATGGATGTGAGCGGAGTTTGCAGGTCGTGGCTTGCCCAGGCAACTAGATCACGGCGTAGGGTTTCGAGTTCACGCTGTTTTTGGTCAACAGTTTGTAACTGCTCTGCCATTTTGTTAAAGGTTATGGCAAGCGCAGCAAGTTCGTCTCGTCCATTGACTGGGACGCGAGTCTGCAGGTCTCCCTGGGCCAGTTTCTCGGCAGCGGATTTCAGCGAAAGGATGCGCTCGGTCAACGTGCTGGATAAAAAGTAACCGAGAATCATCGCGATCCCACCAGCAAATACGAGTAAAACAATCGCCAGAAGAAGATCATGCTCGCTGGCGAACATCAATTGCGCCGAAAACCAGACATTGAAAAAGGTCAGAATACTGGCGAGTGCATATCCACCAAGCAATGTCCACCGCAGTGTTGGCGAGAGATTGATCCACCCGAAGCGATAGGCTGCATATCCCGCCAGAGCGGAAACAAATGCAGTAATCGCCAAAAATAAGGCCATTAATCCGAGCTCTCCCATAGGAGGCGACATCAAGAGCATAAAGATGCCAAGCGTAATGGCAACAATAAGGATGATGCCCATAGTCAGGCGGATTGGCATGGAAATTTTAGATAGGATGATAGTCATTTCTTAACGCAAAGGGTATGAAGCACACAAAGTTTTTTAAAGGTCATGGTTCGAATTTATAACCTACACCCCATACCGTTAACAATCGCGTGGGATGCGATGGGTCCAATTCAAGTTTTTCGCGCAGCCGGCGCACATGGACGGTGACCGTGCCGGGGTCGATATATTGTGCGCCGCCCCAAACACGATCGAGCAATTGCTCGCGGGTGAAAACCTGTTTCGGATGCCGCGCCAATAAGTACAACATGTCAAATTCCTTGGCAGTCAATTCGACCTCATCCTGTTGCACTTTGACCACGCGACTCAAAGGGTCGATGCTCAGCCCGTCAAACGACAACGCTCGTTCTGGCTCTGCCTCAGACTGTTCTCGCCCAAGACGCCGCATCACCGCCCGGACGCGGCTGACCAGTTCCTGTGGGCTGAACGGTTTGACCACGTAATCATCTGCGCCCATTTCGAGCCCGGCGATACGGTCGGCTTCAGCGCGGCGGGCCGTCAGCATGATGATCGGCACATTGGAACGGTCACGCAGCCAGCGGGTGAGGGCGAGACCGTCCATCTCGGGCAGCATCAAGTCCAGGATCACGAAGTCCGGTTTTTGACGTTGGAATGCGACTGTCGCCTGTTTCCCGTCCGAGACAACCTGAACATTGAACCCGGCACGCTTGAGATACAGGCTCACAACTTCGGCAATGCTGGCTTCGTCTTCCACGACGAGGACGATGGGTTCATTCATGCTTAAATCATACTCGAATCGTTCGACAGTTGGTGAACCTATTCATAAATTCGTAAGAATTGATTCCCCCGTTCTTGGTGGATCAGTTGTTTGCGATCTGATGTTGTGTTTCGATCTTGTCGTAAGTCAGGATGTGATTTCGCCCCGCTTTTTTAGCCGCATACATGGCCTGGTCTGCCGCCCGTAAAATGGATTCGCGTTCCTCGCCGTTGGATGGATAACAAGCAATACCCATCGAGATCGTTGCATTCAACAGGAACCTGCCATAGGGGATCTGCATGGAATTAAGCGTTTTACGCAACTCGTCAGCGCGTTGATAGGCAACATCTGAAGCGATGTTGGGCATGACCACCACAAATTCCTCCCCGCCGAAGCGACAGGCAAAATCGCCTCGTCGGCAGTGCAGGGAAAGGGTATCTGCCAGCGTTTTCAACACTACGTCGCCGGCCTCATGCCCATAGGTGTCGTTCACCAGTTTAAAATGATCAAGGTCGATCATGATCACGCACACAGGGTAATTTTCACGGGCAGCGCGTTCCAGTTCGCGGTCAAGAGTTTCATCAAGGTAACGGCGGTTGAACAGGTTGGTGAGGGAGTCGCGAATGGCCTGGGCGCGTAGTTTGCTTTGCAATATACCGATCTCGATCAATTGAGTCTGCAGTTGGTCATTGGCGAGACGTAATTTTTTTTCTGCCTGTTTTCGATCTGTCACATCACGGAAGACCATCAACCGTCCAGTCACGTTTTCACGGGCATCGTGCAGCGGTGTGACTCGCAGGTCCAGATAGCGGGATGGGGAATTGGGCAACCGCAACTCAATACGCGTCTTGTCACCGATCAGCACCGAATCGGTTTGATCCATCCATGCTTTCAGGATATCCGATACACCTTTTCCAATAAGAGACGTGGGCTTGTGACCGAGCATGGTTTCCATTGCCGGGTTGATATCCACCACACGGTTCTGCATGTCGAGGACAAGGATGCCGTCACTCATGCTTTCGATGAGACGGCTGCGTGCCACGGGTATGATATCCATGAAACGGTTACGAAAAACGGAATACGTAAACAGGATGCTCGATAGCCCGAACATGACGGGTGTCCAATCAACGTGACTGGCAAACCCGGTATATTCAACATAGACACTTGTTCCCCAGGGAATTACAGATGCCAGCAGGATCGTCAGATATTGGTTTTTGAGCAGTGGACCGGCACGCATCATCGCATAAAGAAGAGTCAGGAGTCCGATCAGGATAACAATATAGGAATAGATTACATTCACAAAATACCACGGACCATGTGTAAGCTGGATCACCGGTACAGTTGCCAGATCGAGCGGATTAACCGGGCGAAATACAAAAGCATGAAACTGATTTGTCCAAAGCAGACCGAGTGTGAGTATTGGTTCAACGAACAGAAACAACACAATATGGCGAGTCAATAAGGTTTCCTGATGGGTAAAGATCAATGTAAATATCAGAAACAGAGTAGGGACGGCAACCACACCGATATAAGTAATGTGCGGTAGTAGTTTTTTTACAGCCAACGAAACAGGCATCCAGTAAATCGCGTATGTACCCGCCCAGATGCTCATGGCAAATAACAGGAGACTAAGGGAAAAAGCGCCTGGAACAGAGCGTTTCCAGGCGATGGCAGATGCTATGAAACTCAACAGGGCGGAGACTAGTAACGATACTACTATTAATGGATGGATTGCAACGTGCATAAAATCTAAATCTTTCGGTTCAATTGTATTCGGTCTACTCTGCCCGCCTGCTTGCAGGCAATTAACAAATGTTTTCAATTTGTGTAGTCATAATTCCTGCGGCAGGTTAAAAAAACAGGCTCCTCAAATACGAGAAGCCTTTCTGTTTCAACAAAACATCTATTCTTTTCCAAACGACTCAAGAGCCGCATCGAGGCTCTCATACATGGGGATCTGCTGCAAAAAACCTGTCACCCCGAGGACATTATAGATCTGTGGAGGCGCATTACACAACTTGAGATGTGCCATCTTAAGTTGGTCATCTCGTGGGGTGAAGACCTGATATACCTTTTGCAGAGCCCGCATTCCGGCACTGGTGAGCGTATCGAGGTCACTCATGTCGATGAGAAGGAATTTGGACCCACCATCGTTCGCCGTTCGCGCAGCTTCAAGCAACTGACCTTCGCTTTGTGCATCCAGCCAGCCACGCAAGTGGAACACGGTCACAGGCACATCCGCTTGTACTTCTTCAGACGAAATTTTCAAATCACTATTCATAAACGCCTCCTATTTTCCAACTCGTCTTTGGCTAGGTGCATTGTAGCACGGACTAGGCAAGCTTTACATATTCGGCTGCCACATATCCGCGTTTGCCATCGGGTTCACGTACATTGATCCACTGATGGGGTTTACCCACTTTCTCTTTGGCTTTCTTCGCCGGTTCCACCACAGTTAATTTTGTGCCTGCTTTCAGCATCTTTACCAACGCTCCGCCCATGGATGGTGAGCTTCGCAGGCGCAACCCACTTGCGCCCACGGCTTCAGAGACGGTCAGAATCAGCTTCTCTTTTGGCTCCTCTACAGGTGCAGCTGGAGGAGTTGGCTGTGGTGATGTCGATGGTAATGAAGGTACCGGCGCTTCATTGTCGGGGGTGGAAACGGGTCCCGGGGATGGAGAGGGAGTCGTCACTGCTACTTTTTCCAGGAACCAGGCAGCAGCAAAACCTTCCTTGCCGCCCGGTTCACGGACTCGTACCCACTGTCCGCTTTGCCCGATCTTCGTTGCCTCACTTGCATCAAGCAGCATGAATTGTGTCTCTGCAGGAACTGAGATGACGATATTGGTTGTGGTGGATGTATCTGTGCTCGAGCGGATGTTCAACCCCCATACTACCGTACTCATAACGCGGGCAAACACTCCGGTGTCGGGTGCAGGGACTGTTGTCGGCTGGGAAGGAGACGTGATCGGTCCGCTTGAGCCGGTCGCTTCGTAAAAGAGTACCTGTCGAATAGAGCGCTTAAGCGGGCGGTCATATCCATAGCGCTTCATCAGGTAATCTTTTTTGTCGGCGCCTGGTGTGTACGGCCAGGGGTCGAGCATCAAATAGTCGTTGCCTTCGCGGGCGTAGAGCAACACATAATGCCAGTCGAGATCGGGATCGCGGTCGCTATCGACAAGTACGACCACCGGCTGCCCGGCTGCGAGTGCTGTGTCGATCTGGGCGAGTGGCGCATCAGATTCGCGGCAATCCACTGATTGTTTGAATTTCACTTCAGGATGTACCTGACTGACCACGTCCCAGCGGATGAGCGAATTGATATAGCCCTGTTTGTTCTGTAATTTTTTGTTGAGCGTTGCGGGAGTTTCTGCAAAACCATATCCACTAAGGAGCATGGCGACGCTGGTGAGTGCGCATCCGAACTTTCCAATTGTATCGCCGGCTTCGCCGAAACCGAGACGGTCGTTCTTCCATTGTGCATCCTGCTGCGAAAGATACACGAGCTTGAAAGCCATGGGTGTCTCCTTGTACGGTTGAGGACAGTGAACGGATTATACCTGCGGAGAAGGGATGAGAACGTCCTTCCAATTTTCCCAGGTGACTCTGCGTTTGTCGATGTGACGGTTGTACGTCCGGTCATAGAGGATGTGTTCCCAACTTGGGTTGTTCTCCGCGCCGGTAATGACGGGCTTATCGTCGATCAGGTAGTCAGCTTTGACGACGGTCTTATCTTTTGTAAGGATGATCTTCTTAACCCATTCGGGTCCGATACATTTTTCCACCCACTTGTATTTTTCGAAGACACAGTTTTCATAGGTCGAAAGTGGACTTGAACAGATAAACACTTCGAAGCCCAGGGATTCCATTTCTTCCAGTGCTTCCTTGGCACCGGGTACGGGCAGCATTTCTTCAAAGAAACTCGACTCTGATAATATCTCGATGACGAGTGGTTTCAACTCCTCAGGGTAATCATCTCTGACATAGAAGGTTTTCCTTTGTTCCAACGGCACATAAAACATATCGGGATGACGTTGTCGCCAGCGTTGCAGGAATTCTCCATCGAAATCGGTGATGACCCCATCCATATCTACAAGGATTCGCATGTGTTCCTCGTTCTATTTGTAGTAACAAATTCGCGACACTTGCAGCTGAAGTGACTGAAGTCTCTACTACGATTTAAAAAAACTACATCGTCCAGGGTTCTGCCTTCATATCGAGTTCGTCAGACCAACGATAATGTAGTTGAATGATTTCGTTCTGAATGTCTGCAGATAATGGTTGAATGTCTTTTGCCGCGGATAAAAACTCATTCAAATTCTCAACATGACTTGTCGCTCCCACCGTCGCTCGGACCTGTGAAAATCCATGCGCGAAGCGGACGCAGAATTCTGTCCAACTGGCGATGCTGGAGCGTTCGAAGATCGGTGTCACTTCCACAGCGCGCTGTTGCAGATATTCCTTCCATGCTGCACCGGGTACATCGCGCAAACGATGGACATTTCCTCCGGAGACGGTGCGCATGGCGATGATCGGCTCGTTGCGTTCCACCAGCAAATCCCATAAATCATTGGATGCAAAGCGTTGCAGCGGATTTAGATAGAAGATGTAGCCATCCACAACTCCTTCTGAATAACCACCGCGTATCCCTTTCAACGCGATATTCGATGTCCATGGGAACACTTCGAGTACGAAGCGCTTCACGAGTCCATCTGCCTTGATGCGGGCAAACTCTTCATAGCACCTGCCACCGTTCATGTATTCTTCGGCAAGAGATCCACTCAAACAAAGCTGACCCAGTTCCAAACCGTCCAAGCCCAACGGATCGATGTTTTGATGAATAACATCTCGTAATTCATCAGTGCTTTGCCATCCGATCTTGACGATCAACTTTGGGATGCGTGATCGGTCCCGGTCGAAGGCAGTGCGTAACACTTTGAGTGCATCACCGTACGTGTGGCTGGTGTGGAACCAGATATTCGCATCCATGGCGGCACGTGCGACCTTCACGCGCTCGTCAAAAGGGATATTGTCATCACCTAGGCGCGTGGTTCCATACACGTACGGCGAAAGATCGTTCAGAAGATTTATTTTACGGGTTGGCATGTGATCTTATTGCAGTTGATTTGTAACAATGAGAAAAAACCTATTTATATCCGTACGGCAGTTGTTCCATGAATTTATCCACATCCTGTGGAACAATGAATAATTTTTCAATACGTTTGGTGAATCCCTTTGGATCCTTGGGAATTAACAATAGTCCATCCTTGGCGTCGCGTAGACGGGCAAAGATGTCGGTGTCATAGCTTTTGCGGTATTGTCCCCGTTCGATGCGGCTGATCTCCTTGAACGGCAGGAACAGACGATAGTCGAGATGACCAGGCACAAGGCGGATGCCGATCCCTGTGGCGGTGATGATGTACGTCACGGTGGAGCCGAAGAACTGGGTATCCCGGTAGAAGAGGGTGAAACCGACTGCCATGATGAGATACTGCCAGAAGTTCAATCCGAATTGACCATTGAGCAGAAAGGCGATGAGGATGCTCAAAGCAACCAACACTGCCAGGTTTCGTACCGTGTTCTGCCATGGGACGGGTGGCTCGTCCACATAGAATTTGCCATCCTTGCCTGCATGGGTGCGCTTGATCTGTGCGATCCACGCCGCGTGCTGCCAGCGCAAGGACAAGAGTCCAGCTGCGATTACGATGAGGAAGAGCGATGCCAAAGACGGCGACCGCGGCCACAATGCCACGACAGCGATCCACGCATAAGGATATTGTTTTAGAAAGAGAACGGGGAAACCAAGGATGAAGCGATCCAGGAATTGTTTCATAGATTGATTATACAGCGATGGGCTGTAAAAATAACAAACCGCGTGAGAAACGCGGTCTGCTATCTTGTCTATAAATCAACGCTCAATGGGTCGTGTCTCTCCACTAACCGAGATGCTGCTCCCGATCTCAGGGCCATACTTCACAAGAAGGCGCGATGGTGCGCCCATGTCTTCTCCCTGCAGGATCGTGAACGTGCTTTTCCCTTTCCAGCCAATATCGCGCAGATAACCGGCCAGTGCCGCGGCCGCTGCGCCGGTAGCCGGGTCTTCGTAGACTCCACCGGAGGCGAAGGCATTGCGTGAATGAAAGACTTCATCTGATTCATGCCACAGCAGGCTGATGGTGATGAGCCCCTGTTCCATCATTATCGCTCGTACGGGATCAAAATCGTATCTCATATCCGAAAGAGTTTTGCGGTCCTTCAACACAAGGATCAAATGCTTTGCTCCCGCGCTCGCAAAACGGATCGGGAAGGATGGGTTGAGATCGCTGCGCGTCAAACGGAACCCAGCAAGAACCTTATCCACAATTTCCGCAGGCGCATCCGCAGAGGATGTGCGCGGGGATTGCAGAGTTGCCAACATTCCACTTTCGGCTTGTTGTGCGCGAACCGTGATTTCGCTGTTATTCAGAATCAACTTGTATTCACCTTCGCCAAATCTCTCACCAAGCGCAGCGCCCAAGGCGATGGTGGCATGTCCACAAAATGGGACTTCGAGCTCCGGCGCAAAATAACGCACACGCCAGTCATCCCCTTGTTTGACAAGGAAGGCTGTTTCTGAATAGCCCACTTCTTTGGCGACTCTCAACATTTCTTCTTCGCTGGGCATCGCATCATAGAATGCAACACCGGCGGGATTGCCGCCGCGTCCATTGTGTGAAAAGGCTGCCAACTTTAAAACGCTCATATTTATTTCTCTCCTCTGTTCATTTAAAACAACTCATCCACTGGCTGAAGTTTATCCATCATCTTCATCCAGCGAAGACGTGCCTTGGACGAAACACATTGCATTTGAGTTCCATCTATAACAAAACAAGCCGCATCCTCACGGACGCGGCTTGTCAATGATCGCTTACTACTCACCAATTACTCCACCTTCCCCGTCAACGTGGCTATCTTCAACTCGCCGATCGCTTTCGTGATCTGAATGTCGCGCGGGCAGGCGTTCGTACAGTTGTAGACCGTGTGACAACGGGCAAGACCGTCCGTTTCGGCGACGATCTGCAAGCGGTCAGCGGCGGCCTCGTCGCGGCTGTCGAAGATGAAGCGATGGGCAGCCACCAGCGCGGCGGGACCGTAATACTCGTCACCAGCCCAGAATGATGGACAGGATGTGGTGCAGGCCGCACACAGGATGCACTTGGTCGAGTCATCGAAGCGGGCACGTTGTTCAGGCGATTGGAGTCGCTCGCGTCCATTTTCGGGGAGAGGCGAATCGTTGATGAAATAAGGAAGCATCTTCTTGTAATTATCGAAGAACGGTTCCATATCCACGATCAGGTCCTTGATCACCTTCAATCCAAGGACCGGTTCGACTGTGATCGTGTCGCCGATGTCGCGCACAAGCGTTTTGCACGCCAGCATGTTCCTGCCGTTGATGCGCATTGCGTCCGAGCCGCATACGCCGTGCGCACACGAACGACGGAACGACAGCGTGCCGTCGTTATATCCCTTCACATGCTCGAGCAGGTCGAGGATGCGGTCGGTCTCCTGGGCGTTCTCGATGGTGTATGTTTCATAGTGGAATTGCTTGTCCACTTCGGGGTTGTAGCGAAAGACTTTTAATTTGACCTGCATGATGACCTCACTAGTAAACTCTTGCCTTTGGCTGATGCTTTGTAATGACAACCGGCTTGTAGTCGATCTTGATCTTGCCGTCCTGTTTCCACGCCAGCGTGTGCTTCAACCAGTTCTTATCATCGCGCTCCGGGTAATCCTCGCGCGTATGCCCGCCGCGTGATTCCGTGCGGTTCAACGCGCAGACCGCCACCAGTTCGGCTACATCAAGCATGTTACCGAGTTCCCATGCATTGAGCAGTTCCGTATTGAAGATCTTGCCGGTATCGGTTACGCGTACATGCTTGTAGCGTTCCTTCAACTCATGAACTTTATCGATGGCGGATTCCATCACCGAGCCGCTTCGATAAATGCCGACCTCATCGAACATGACCTTCTTCATTTCGACGGATATGTCGAACGCATTCTCCTTGCCCGATGCCATCCTCAGCGTCTCAAACTGGGACCTCGCGCCTACCTCCGCGTCGACGGGCAGTTTCTCGAAATCAGCCTGTTTCGCGTACTCCGCCGCTTTGAGACCTGCGTGCTTGCCAAATACGACCAGATCGAGCAGAGAGTTGGTGCCCAGGCGGTTCGCGCCATGAACCGAAACACACGCACATTCACCCGCCGCATAGAGACCGGGGAAGGGTGTGTTCTTGCTATCGATCACCACTTCACCATACTTGTTGGTCGGGATGCCGCCCATTGTGTAATGTGCGGTCGGTTGGATCGGCATCATTTGTGTGAGCGGGTCCACGCCAAGATATACACGGCAGAAGTCGATGATATCTGGCAGTTTCGCCAGCACTTGTTCACCGGTGATCGTGTACGGCGAGCCATCGGGGTTGGTGCGTCCATCCATGGCGGCGTATTTGATGACCGACTCGGGACGCACATCAAGATATACATAATTGGAACCATTGACGCCGCGTCCCTCACGGATCTCGGTATAGATTGCACGCGAGACCACGTCGCGGGATGCCAGGTCTTTGACTGTCGGTGCATACTTCGGCATGAAGCGCTCGCCGTTGCCATTGATGAGGATGCCGCCTTCACCGCGTACCCCTTCGGTGATGAGAATGCCCAATTTGTAGATGCCCGTCGGATGGAACTGGAAAAATTCCATATCCTCGAGAGGCAAGCCCCGGCGCAGAAGGATCGCCGCTCCATCGCCCGTGTAGGCATAGGCATTGGATGTCACTTCAAAGATGCGACCGTGTCCGCCTGTGGCGAAGACGACGGATTTGGCGTGGAAGGTGTGCAGTTCACCGGTTGCCAGTTCCACAGCAACAACGCCTGCTGCCTTTCCATTCACAATGAGAAAATCGAGCACCTGATATTCATCAAAGAAGGTGACCTTGTTCTTCAAGCATTGTTGATACAAGGTTTGCAGGATCATGTGACCTGTGCGATCTGCTGCATGAGCCGCACGGCGCACGGGCTTGCCCGTCACATTATTGGTGTGTCCGCCGAATGGACGCTGCGAGATCTTGCCTTCCGGTGTGCGGTCGAAGGGAAGCCCCATGTGCTCGAGTTCGAGCACGGCATCGATGGCTTCATTGGTCATGAACTCGATTGCATCCTGGTCGCCGAGATAATCAGAACCCTTGACCGTGTCGTACATGTGCCATTCGGGCTTGTCTTCTTCATAGTTGCCGAGTGCCGCGCTGATGCCGCCCTGCGCTGCGCCAGTGTGGGAACGTGTTGGGTAAAGCTTGCTGATCACTGCCGTCTTTGCGCCGCGGGATGCATATAGACCCGCCATAAGCCCCGCGCCACCCGCGCCGACGACGATCACGTCAAATTGATGTAGGTTAGCCATAATCGATTATCCTGCCGGAAAGAGAATATCCTGCCAGAGCAGGTATAACCCCATGAGACTCATGGAGATCATCATAATGATGCTGAGAATGCGGACAATGTTTCTGCCGCGCGCTGAAACAATATAATCGTCTGCGATCACAACCAGTCCATGTACGCCATGTGCCACAGCTACCAACAGAAGCAGGCTGCCTGTCACACGCCAGAAAGAACTGGACCACGGTGCAAGGTCAGGCACGTTCGTGCTCTGCACATGATTTGGGTTTTGCATAAAGCCCCAGCGCAGAATATCGGCGAAGCTCATCTGGTTGCGGGCCCCCATTACTAAAGCACCGATCACTGCCAACAGGATCAAGCCGTACATTGCCAGCGCAGAGAGACGCGTGAACAACCACATGAACATTTCAAAGTTGAGACCGCGTTTAGTCAAAGGAACAATCCGGGATTTGGTTGCCATCCTACCCTCCGAACGCCGAATTCAGGATCGCATATACCGCGATGCCGAAAATTGGAATAAAGACCGCCCATTCGATCCAGATGGCCTCTTTTTGATATTCCAACGACTTCGGCCACAAGTCCATGATGGTGATCCGCAGTCCGTTGATGGCGTGGAACAATGCCGAAAAGAACACAAAGATCTGGAAGAACCAGTTCTCATAGATATTATTCAAGAACCCCCCGATATCTCCTCCAAAAAACGATGCCACGATATGCATGGTAACAAAGATCGCCATGCCGAGTCCGCCGATGCGATGCAGGACGAACGTTAGCTGGTGACTTCCTCCCCGGTAGCCCAAGCCTGTTCCGAGGGGAACGTTCCGTTTCAGGCCCATCTATGCCTCCTCAAAATAGCGTGAATTCGCCTTGCGAAGGATTGCCTTGCGTCCGCCCCGTGTCTGCCAGACCCTTCGCAAGGCTGACATTTGACAGACATTCTCATTTGCAAAGATTCCGCAAAAAGTGACAATACTCATGGGTTATTCGTTTCAGACTTCCTCTAAAAAAGAGGGCGTTGACCCTTATAATCCAGAATATGTATCGAGCAAAGCGGTCTTATTCTACCGCTTGTCTCCCAAAAAAGTAAACGGAATGAACGAATTTGTGAGCTGAGTTTTAATAATTGGGTTTCTTAAGTTTTGCGGTACTCTGCAATCGAAACTTTATGCCATTACCCTGCAAAAGCGGGGTTGCGATGAAAGTCCAAAGGAGTCGCAAAGGCATTGTTTTGGAGGTGCTTATGTCTGAACCCATCAACAGGCGGGACTTTATTAAAGGCGCCACCGCCATCATCGGTGGCACGATCGCGGCTGTGATCGGACTCCCCACGATAGCCTATCTCATCGACCCTGCCCTAAAGGAGAGCGCAAAAGAAGCGTGGATCCCTATTGGCAAACTGGCGGATATGCCCATCGGCAAGCCGTTCCCGTTCTCGTTCACGCGGACGCAGGTCAACGGCTGGGAGCGGACCTCTACCAGTCACGGCGGATTTGTTATCCGCAAGTCGGAAGACCCGAACGACCTGCTTATCCTCAACAGCCGCTGCACGCATCTTTCCTGCACCGTGAACTGGTCTGAGAACGACAAGGTGTTCCTTTGCCCTTGCCACGATGCCAAGTTCGGGCAGCAGGGCGAGGTGCTGGATGGACCCCCGCCGCGACCCCTCGATCGATACGCTGAATTTCGTGTCAGCGAAGACGGCATACTCGAGATCTTTTACAAGGAAGCCTAAGGAGTATGTCACTCTGAGCAAAGCGAAGAGTCTCGTACATCATCCGAGATGCTTCACTGCGTTCAGCATGACAAACGTTGGAGAAACCCATGTGGAAAAACGTCTTTGACTGGCTCGATGAACGTCTTGGTTTGAATGATCTCTATAAGAATTTGCTCGACCGCCCTGAACCCAAGGGCAACTGGTGGAACACGCTCGGCTCTGCGAGTTTGTTCCTTTTTGTTTTTCAAGGGTTGACGGGCATCTTCCTGACCGTCTATTACACGCCCTCGCCCGACCATGCCTACGACTCAGTGCAATACATCATGGAAGGAGTTGCCTTCGGATGGTTGATCCGCGGCATCCATCACTGGGGCGCATCGTTGATGGTGATCATTGTTTTCATCCACATGCTGCGCGTGTTCGTCACGGCCTCGTATAAATATCCGCGTGAACTGACCTGGCTGATCGGCATTGGGCTTCTGCTCACCACCATTGGCATGGGCTTTACCGGATATTTGCTTCCATGGAATCAGCGGGCATACTGGGCGACGACGGTCGGCACACAGATTGCCGGCAGCGTCCCCTTCGTCGGTGAGTTTATCCTCAAAGCCCTGCGCGGCGGACCGGACTTAAGCGCGCTCACGTTGCAACGCTTCTTCTCCGCCCACATCTGGATGATCCCCGCCGCGTTGGCAGGGCTGATCGGGGTACATCTGTTCCTGATCATCAAGCACGGCGAATCGCATTTCCCCACCAAGGAAGACTAATCTTTGCCACTGAGTCACGGAGACACAGAGAAATTCATTTAAAGAATCTCTGCGCACTCTGTATCTCTGTGGCTAACTGCATTTTTTCGTGAGGCTTTATGGACAACGAAACTAAAAAGAAAGTCAACGAACGTTACGAACGTGAACTGAACAAAGGCGAACGTTTTTGGCCTGACAGCATTTTCAAGGACCTGATCGTCTCGTTGGGCATCTTTATCGTCCTCATTCTGCTTGCCACGTTTATCGGTGTTGCCCCTGAGCCCAAAGCCGACCCTGCTGATACATCCTACCTGCCGCGTCCGGAATGGTATTTTCTATTCCTTTTCAAATTCCTGGCGCTCTATGGGCAGATCCCTGTGATTGGGAAGATCGAATGGCTGGCAACTGTCCTTGTACCGGGACTTGGCATAGGATTGTTGACTCTTCTGCCATTGTTGGATAAATCACCTTACCGACATTATTCCCGCCGTATCTTTGCGCTTACCTTTATGGGCACGGTCATTCTGGATATCGTTCTGTTGACCGTTATGGCAAGTCTCCCTGTTGCACCCAACGCAAACGAGTTGGCGGCTTCTACAACCCTGCAAGCCATTGGCGGACTGTGGATTCCCGCCGCGGTGTTGACTTTCCTAGTTGTGCTCTTCGCTTTTCGGCGGGAAAGTTACCAAGAATCGACCCGGCGCAGCTTGCCGATGTATATTACTGCGATCGGCGGTCTTGCGATGGTTGTAATGACAGTCGTAGTGAGTGCACGCGCGGCATCCTATCCCAAACCCGAAGAGGTGGCAGTGGCGACAACTCTCGTCGACCAGATCGTCGCCGGACAGGACCTGTACTCCGTCAACTGCGTGGAGTGTCATGGCGACGATGGCTCGGTTGCTGTGATCGAAGGTGTAGAAGGGCTCGAAGGCGAAGAGATCACCCCTATCAATAGCACCGACATCCTGTATTCGCTGCCCGATTCTGCTCTGCATGAGATCATCGCCTATGGACGTCCCAACGCAGGGATGCCTCCTTTGGGCAAGGCCTACAATCCCGATGGGCTAACCCGCAGCCAGATCGACGAGATCATTACCTTCATACGATACTCATGGGATGATCGCTTTGAAGCACCGAAGATCCCGGAACTCTTCCCGCCCCTCGCAGATGGCGAAGTGCCGTCCTATAACGTCCACATTGCGCCGATTGTGAAACGTTATTGTATTTCCTGTCACCGCGCAGGCAAGGACAATAACGAATATTACATGACTTCCTATGAAGAGATCCTGACAAGTGGTGACCATAAGGATAAGAATGTCCTTGCCAATGACCCGAACGGTTATTTGATCCAGGTCATTCAGGGAACGCCGATCATGGACCCGGAGAAACCTACCGAAGAATTGATCGGTGTCATGCCGCCCAAGGGACATCTCCCGCCCAACGTGATCGACGTCTTTATCCGCTGGATCATGAACGGCATGCCAAAGACGGCGGAAGACGCTGCGAAGTTGTTCATCGCACCCACGCCCGAACCTGTATCGACGCCCACCCCATAACCTGTTCGTGTATGGATATATCAAGCCGCCTTACGCAAGGCGGCTTTTATTTTGCAGGTACAATTACCGAATATTTTCGGTGACTTAAGAAATGGAGTGTTCATGAAAACAGCAAGCGGATTGGAATACATTGAAATCGAAGCGGGCACTGGCGCGCAGGCCGAAGCCGGAAAAACCGTCAGCGTGCATTACACCGGCAAGTTCCAGGATGGAAAAGTGTTCGACAGTTCGATCTCGCGCGGCGAGCCGATCACATTTCCGTTGGGGCAGGGACGCGTGATCAAAGGCTGGGATGAAGGCATTGTCCTGATGAAGGTCGGCGGCAAGGTGCAGCTCATCATCCCGCCGGAACTTGCCTACGGTGAACGCGGCGCAGGCGGAGTCATTCCCCCGAATGCCACGCTTGTGTTCGATGTCGAACTGGTTGCAGTGAAATAGAAGTCGAGTGTAAAACAAAATGTCCGGTATTTTCTGTGCCGGACATTTTGTTTTCCGTTTTGAATTAAAAATTATGCAGTGACCTGTGAAAGTGGAGATGTTTTCCGGTCCAGGGTGGTCATGCGTGCCTCCACAGACCGTGCGGTGCGACGTCCGAACATGCGGAATAGAATGACCAGCACGATAAGGATCACGCCGATATACAGATTTTCTACAGGAATATTTTGAAACCACGCTCCATTCTGGAAATACTTGTAGATCTCAAACCCAAGGATCATGAACAGGGGCAGTATGCTCATATAATATAGTGTATGAAACAGCCATCCTGTTGTGTTGTAGGGCGTGTAGAGAAGGAAGAAGCGCCTGAAACCATTTGTATTTTTCACACGGGATAACAATTCGCGGCGCTCGATGGTTTCCTTTTCCACTTCAAGGAGCGCCTCGGCGAACTCCTCATATACATCCGTGAGTTCATTGGACATCATGCTTTTGATCTTTGCCAAATGCTCCTGTCCACTGATTTCCTTTTGAAGCTGGAACCAGCTTGTCAGAAATCCGACCCGCTGATTAAGATACATCAATGCAGCATTACGCTTGTTTACATGACTTCGGCGGTCCAGGGTGTTGACGGCAATGTTGATGAGCACGGGAATGAGACCAACCATCGAAGACGCGATGGGGATCATAAGGGTATTCCAGTTGATATTCATACAGTTTCCTCTCCGGTAGTGTTAGTTGGATTTTATGAGTTTGGAGAAATGTATGGCTTTTAGAAATGAAAGGTCGCATCAATTTTGATGCGACCTTTCTGTACTGTAAAATAGACCTGTTTTGTAAAATTCAGAATATCACTTTCCGATTACTCTCTATGGCACATCCACATTCGTATCCATATTGTTGAGGAGTTGTTCGAGATCTGTTAAGGTTTGCTCCAATTCCGAGGATGCCGTATCCACAGCAGATGTACCTTGAGCTTGGGCAGGAACGAGCGTTGCAGTCAGTTCCGATTGGGTCGGCAACGGTGTGGATGTAGGTGCCTCCACCCCAGAGGAAAGAGGTGTTTGGCTCGGCTCCATGGCAGGAAGCGGTGTATTGGTGGGCACTATGGGTTGCGTGTTGATATTGTCGCGTCGAGGGCGATTACAGGCGGCGAGACTGAATACCATCAGTATGGACAGGAATAGATAGAGCAGCTTTTTCATCGTCAACTCTCATCCCTAGGGAAGCGTTACCACTTTCCACTCTTTGACGGCCCGATACAAATCGCTGACTGCCTGGACCATGGTGACATGGGCCTTCCAAAGCGCCTGTTTGGCATCCAGCACGGTGATCCGCGCTACCTGACGGTCGGTGACGTTCCCGTCACTGTCAAAGCCGTTGTGGGCAGCCAACAGGTTGGCTGCAGTTTCATGCCCGGATTTAACACTCGCCATGGAACTGTTGAATGTAGCCAATGCGTTTTGCAGGGCGGTTACATCCAACCCCGCTGCGGCAGCCTTTTCGATCACCTGTTGGACCTCGACTGCAGCCTGGTCGGCTTTGTTGATGGCTTGTTGCTGTTCGTTAAGCCACCTCTGCTCGGCTTTGTACGCCCTGGTCAACGCTTCCTCCACCGGGCCAGACGGTTGGAGAGCCTTCACATTCGAAGGGATTGCCAGAGCGAACCCACCGACCAGCAAACCGGCGATGACAAGAAGGGACACAAAAGAAAATCCTTTTTTCATTTCAATTTCTCCTTTTTGATTTTTCTTATTGTGCCGGAGCCATGTTGCCAGCCGATGATGCAGTTGTAAAAGAGTTGTAAAAAAAACACCCCGAATTTCTTCGAGGTGTCTCATTCCTGGTTCACGTACCAGTAGTTTACATGTGATCGATGATCGCCGTGCCAAACTCGGAGCACTTCACTTCCTTCGCTCCATCCATCAGGCGGGCAAAGTCGTACGTGACAGTTTTGCTGTTGATCGCACCTTCCATGCCTTTGACGATCAAGTCAGCCGCTTCACCCCAACCCATGTAACGGAGCATCATCTCACCGGAGAGAATGACCGAACCGGGGTTGACCTTGTCCAGGTCGGCGTACTTCGGGGCGGTGCCATGAGTGGCTTCGAAGATGGCGTGACCCGTCACATAGTTGATGTTCGCACCCGGAGCAATGCCGATCCCACCCACCTGTGCGGCGAGCGCGTCAGAGAGATAGTCACCGTTCAGGTTCATGGTGGCAATTACATCGTAATCCTTCGGACGGATCAGCACGAATTGCAAAGTCACATCGGCGATGGAGTCTTTCAACAGCAGTTTGGACTTCCATTTGCCGTTGCCGTGAGTACCCCATAACTTAAGCGCTTCTTCCACTTCGGCTTTGATCTCGCCCTGTTGCGCGGGGCTCATCATGTCGAAGCCGGGGTCGATCATCTTGGCGTTGTCTTCCACCGAGAGATTCGGATTCTTCTCTTTATTACCCAGGATCCAACTCTCACGCTCGGTCACTACATCGTTGCGGAATTCCTTCTTGCCAACCGCGTAGCCCCAATCTTTGAAGGCGCCTTCGGTGAACTTCATGATGTTACCCTTGTGGACGAAGTTCACACTCTTGCGCTTGTTCTCGAGTGCCCACTGGATCGCGGCGCGGGCCAGGCGCGACGTGCCTTCTTCCGAAACCGGCTTGAAGCCAATGCCGGCCGTATCGGGGAAGCGCATCTTGGCATATTCCTTGGGAAAGGCTTCCTTGAATAATTCCTTGAACTTCTTATTATCCTCGGTCCCATATTGGAACTCGATACCAGCGTAAATGTCCTCGGTGTTCTCGCGGAAGATGACCATATCGACAAATTCAGGGTGCTTCACCGGGGATGGAACTCCCTTATACCAACGCACCGGGCGCAGGCACACGTACAGGTCCAGCAGCTTGCGAAGCGCCACATTCAGGGAACGGATGCCACCTCCGATTGGTGTCGTGAGCGGTCCCTTGATCCCAACCAGGAATTCATTGAACGCTTCGGTTGTTTCGTCGGGAAGCCAACTTTGGAACATCTTGAACGACTTTTCCCCCGCGTACACCTCCATCCAATGAATTTTGCGTTTCCCTCCGTACGCCTTCTCCACTGCCGCATCGAACACCCGCACCGACGCGCGCCAGATGTCGCGCCCGGTCCCATCGCCCTCCACGAACGGGATGACCGGATTATCGGGGACTTGCAGCTTTCCGTCTTTGATCGAGATCTTTGCCCCACCATCGGGGACCTTGACATTTTGATATGCCATGTGTGCCTCCTAGCGAAATGTTGCCGAGATTATACCTCCGTGATAGGACTCACTTAAGTGATGAAGGTCATGAGATTTGTCCACGCTTCTTTCAAAGCCTATAACTGGCTCCGTTCAACAGATTTTCTTTCGCCCCTTGACACATGCTCGAATCGGCGTAAAATTCCGCCCAATGTGTAGACACCCCCAACGCAAACGATTGTTCCACCACCACTTCTTCGGGACAATTGTTTCTGTTTTTTGGAAATCGGAGAGTCGCTTTTAGCGGCTCTCTTTTTTTATACCTTCATCTCGTCCCCCTCTCCCACAGGGAGAGGGGCTAGGGGTGAGGGTGAAATCAAAATCCACAGAGGAGAATGAAATGACCACCCCAAGCAAGCCCCAAGTCTTCGGCTACCTGCCCGATGACACCCCGCCGCTCGGCGCCATGCTGAGCCTCGGCTTCCAACAATTCCTGACCATGTTCCCCGCTACCGTGCTGGTCGCCATCCTGACCAAGTTCGACGTGGGCGTCACCCTGCTCGCATCGGGACTCGGCACCATCGTCGCGCTGCTCGTTTCGAAGCGCAAGATCCCTATGTATTACGGTTCTTCCTTCTCGTACATTGCTGTCATCATCACGGTGATGAGCAAGTTCGCTCCCGATTGCTTCAACTCGACCGCCGTCTATTGCCCGGAGGGCGTGAAGATCGTTCAGGTGGGCATCCTGTTGACCGCAGTGTTTGAGATCCTCGTCGGCCTGCTCATCATGCGCGCTGGCAAAGCCGCTCTTGACCGCATCCTGCCGCCGATCATCACCGGCTCGATGGCAATCGTCATCGGCGTGGCACTGGCAAGCGCCGCCCTCGGAAATGCCGGCAACTGGGCAGCACCCGAAGTGGCTGGTAAGACATGGACAGTGGCTTTTATCACCTTGATCGCCACCATCCTATTCTCGGTCTACTTGCAAGGCAAGGGCTTGCTTGGTATGCTGCCGATCCTGCTCGGTGCGATCTTTGGCTACATCGTTGCCAACTTTTTCGGACTGGTAAATTTTGCCAATGTTGCCAGCGCCCATTGGGTTGAGATGCCCAAGTTCACCTTCCCTGCTTTCAACAATCCCGAAGCGTGGGGAATGGCGCTTAGTATCGCCCTGATCTTCATCGCCACGGTGCCTGAATCGACGGCGCATCTGTATCAGATGAGCCTCTACATCGACGAGCTCGCCACTGAACTCGGACGCAAGCCCTTCAACATCAAGGAACTCATCGGTCTCAACCTCATCGCAGACGGTTCCGACGATCTTGTGGTCGGCTTCCTCGGCGGCGCGGCGGGGACGAACTACGGCGAGAACAATTCGCTCATGGCGATCACCCGCAACTACTCCACCGCCGTGCTCATGACTGCCGGTGTGATGGCAATCGTGCTCGGCTTCTTCGGCAAACTTGTGGCGCTGGTCAACACCATGCCAGCTGCTGTCGTGGGCGGACTGAGCATCTACCTGTTCGGTGTGATCGGTATGCAAGGCGTGGCGCTCATCCAATCGGAGAAGGTCAACCTCTTTGACCCGAAGCAGCTTGCCATCGGCGCGGTCATCCTGATCTGCGGCATTGGCGGCAACATCGGTCTGCCCAACGGCGTCTTCCCCTTCTCCGTGCCGTATCTCTTCCCGAGCGGAATCCCCGCCATCGTCTTCGCTGCCATTCTTGGCATTTTGCTCAACGTGGTGTTCGTCATCTTCAAGGCACCTGAAGTCCGCGGCGGATAACTGTAGGAATTGGTAAGTGGTATATTGGGGATTGGGATGTAAGCATCCCAGTCCCCATCACCTTGTCTACAAACTGGACCATCGAACTTAATATATGATCAAACTCCCTGGCTTAATTGATCCACACGTCCACGTGCGTGAACCCGGACAAACCCACAAGGAAGACTGGGATACGGCGACATCGGCTGCCCTCGCTGGCGGCGTGACCACGATCCTTGCGATGCCCAACACGAAGCCTCCGATCTTCGACGCCGCAACTCTTGACCTTGCGCTGGATGCAGCAAAGCAAAAAGCGCGCTGTGACTACGCCCAATTCGTCGGCGCAGGACCCGATAATGCGGACATTGCCGCCTCTCTCGCCCCCAAAGCCGCCGGGCTGAAGATGTATCTCGACTCCACCTTCGGCGAACTCCGGCTGGATGACATGACATTGTGGATGCCGCACTTCGAGAAGTTCCCGAAAGACTCCCCCATCGTTCTCCACGCTGAATCCCGGACCATGGCAGCCGGGATTCTCTTTGCCGCCATCTACGACCGTCCCGTCCACATCGCGCACATCTCGCTAAAAGAAGAAGTCCTGCTCATCAAAGCAGCAAAGGAAAAAGGAATAAAAGTTACTTGTGAAGTGTGTCCGCATCATTTATTTCTAACCGCAGAATCCCCCTCTCCCAGCGGGAGAGGGGTTAGGGGTGAGGGAGAAATCCCCGCAATCAACGGACGCACCGAAGTTCGTCCACGTTTAGCAACGCAGGAAGATGTAGAAGCACTCTGGGCAAATCTCGATGTCATTGATTGTTTTGCAACGGATCATGCTCCTCATACTGTTCAAGAAAAAGACTCCGACAACCCTCCGCCCGGCTTTCCCGGTTTGGAAACGTTGCTTCCATTATTGCTCACGGCTGTAAACGATGGACGACAAAGTAC
>CAZKSG010000011.1:29866-48559 GCA_964555335.1 uncultured Anaerolinea sp. | reverse complement strand
TAGAGTTAAATTCCCGAACACCGACATCTCCTCCCCCCGTTATAATTCCGCCAATGTTCCAATTCACCATCACATCCAAACACGACCGTGCCCGAGCTGGCATTTTCACAACCCCACATGGCGAGCTCATCACGCCGGTTTTTGCGCCCGTGGGCACACAGGCAACGGTCAAGACCCTCACGCCTGAACATCTCAAGGATATCAATGCATCGCTTGTCTTGAGCAACACCTACCATCTCTATCTACGTCCCGGTGATGAACTCGTGCGCGACATGGGCGGCTTGCACAAGTTCATGCAGTGGCCGCATCCCATGCTGACCGACTCGGGCGGCTTTCAAGTCTTCTCCCTGGCACAGACCCGTAAGATCGACGAAGATGGTGTGACCTTCAAGAGTCACATCGATGGTTCGACACATCGCTTCACGCCGGAGAAGTCCATTGCCATTCAGGAGAACCTCGGCGCGGATATCATCATGGCCTTCGACGAATGCTCCGACCCCAAAGACAAAGCCTACAGCGCCATTGCCATGGAACGGACCCATCGTTGGGCAGAACGTTCCCTCCAGGCGCAGACGCGCCGCGACCAGGCCTTATTCGGCATCGTCCAGGGCGGCGTTCAAGCGGACCTTCGGTCTGCTTCCGCTAAATTTATCGCTTCTCTCGATACGCCCGGCATCGCCATCGGCGGGCTCTCCGTGGGCGAGACAAAGAAAGAAATGCACGACACGCTCGACGTGGTCACTCCCCTGCTACCTGAACACAAACCGCGTTATCTGATGGGAGTTGGTACCCCCGAAGACCTCATCAACGGCGTGGCACGCGGCATAGATATTTTCGATTGTGTATTGCCAACACGCCTGGCCCGCCACCACTCCGCCTTCGCCCCTGAAGGACGCCTAAACCTGATGAACGCGACCTTTGCACGCGATGAAAGACACATCGACGAAGCATGTGACTGCTACACCTGCCGAACCTTCACGCGCGCCTACATCCGTCACTTAATCGTAGCGAAGGAATTGCTCGCCGGGACGTTGGTCTCCATTCACAACTTGCGTGCACTGATCCGCTTGATGGAGCAGATCAGAGTCTACATCGCTGATGGGACATTTGAGTCGCGCGTACCGGAATTGCTCGGTCAGTGGGCTAATAATGCGAAAAGAATTAAACACGAAGGGCACGAAGTATACAAAGGTTAAAAGCCTTTTCCTTCGTGCTCTTTGTGTACTTTGTGTTCAAAAAGGATTTTCATGACTCTCCTCCACTCCTTCCTCCTCGGCATCATCCAGGGGCTGACCGAATTCATCCCGGTCTCTTCCACCGCGCATTTGCTTATTGGGCAGAAACTGCTCGGTATCCCTGCCGATGACGCAATGTTCTCGTTCCTCGTCATTGTTCAATTGGGGACGATCATCTCGTTGATCCTCTTCTATTGGAATGACCTGTTCTCTATCCTGAAGTCCACGTTCCAAGCTTTGCCTGTTCTATTCACCAAACCACGTGATGCGTGGAACCTGACACCTGATACCTGGCTGGGGATTTACATCATCATTGCCACGATCCCTGCGCTGCTTGCTGGTTATTTGCTGAAAGATGCTGTCGAAGCGTTGTTCAAACAGCCGATGCTCGAAGCATCCATTCGGTTGTTTTCGGCAGCGATCCTGCTAACTCTGGCTGAATTGCTGACAAAAAAGGACCGCGCACTTCCTTCCATGACCTGGCTGGATGCGCTGATCGTCGGTTTGTTCCAGATCATTGCTGTGTTCCCCGGTGCTTCACGCAGTGGGACGACCATTAGCGGCGGTATGTTCCGTGGGTTAGATCGCCCCTCTGCGGCGCGATTTGCGTTCCTCATGTCGGTGCCAGTAATGCTTGCTGCAGGCGGATACGAAATGCTGGATGTGCTCAAGATGCCGAATCTGGGCAGCTTTCTACCCCTGCTTGCAGTGGGGTTTGTCACTGCCGCGATCGTGGGCTGGTTTGCCATCAAATGGTTGATCGACTACTTGAGCAAACGTTCATTGTATGTCTTCGCCATTTATTGCGCGGTGGTGGGAACAATCGTGTTCTTTTTGAAATAACATGGATGCCAAATCCCTTCTCAAACTCCTGGTTGAGACAGAATCCCCCTCACTCGACAAAGCCGCCGTAAACCGCGTCGGTGCGATTGTTGCCGATGAGGCACGCAAACTGGGCGCGAACGTCGAAACCATCCCGAACCAAGAAACGGGTGATCATGTCTTGTCAAAATGGGGAAACGGTAGCAAAGGAATCCTCCTGCTTTGTCACATGGACACTGTCTTCCCGCTGGGCACACTTGTCAAAATGCCCTACCGCGAAGCAGATGGAAAGATCTTCGGTCCCGGCACACTGGATATGAAGGCGGGGATTGTCATCAGTCTCGCCGCAATTGAAGAGGCGCGCAAACACGGGATGACACGTCCGGTCACGTTATTGTGTACTTCAGATGAAGAGATCGGCAGCGAAACATCGCGCAAATGGATCGAATCGCTGGCGAAAGAATCGGAACTGGTGCTGGTGCTTGAATCGGCATTGGTTGATGGTTCGCTCAAGACATGGCGCAAAGGTGTCGGCGAATTCTGGGTTAAGGTGAAAGGACGCGCTGCTCATGCGGGTGGCGACCACGAAAAGGGACGCAACGCCATCGAAGAGATGGCCCACCAGGTTATCGCCATCCAAAAGCTGACCGATTACTCAAAGCAGACTACGCTCAATGTGGGCGTTATTCATGGCGGCACTGTATCGAATGTGGTGCCGGAGGAGACGGTCATTCAAGTGGATGTACGCGTGATGCAGCCCGGTGAATGGGAACGCCTCGAAGTGGAAATGGGCAAACTCAAGCCAGTTCTCGACGGGACATCCATCGAGATCACGGGTGGCTTGAACCGTCCGCCCATGCCATTCGATGAAACAATGAAAGCCACTTTCGAAAAAGCAAAATCCATTGCGGCGCAGATCGGCATGGAACTCAAAGCGGGTGGAACCGGCGGCTCGTCGGATGCGAACTTTGTCGCGCCATTGGGTATCCCGGTGATGGATGGACTCGGCGCGATCGGCGAAGGCTATCACTCGGAACGTGAGTATATTTTTGCCGATAGCCTGGACCAACGGGTCAAATTGGTTTCGACATTGTTGCAGAATTGGTAAATATGTCATTGCGACTTTCGGGAAGCAATCTCCTGTTAAATGAGAGAAATTCATTATAGGAATTATCCGTTTAAGAGGAGATTGCTTCGCCACTCGCTTTGCTTGGGCTCACAACGACAAGTTATCTTTTATGGCCCCCAGCGCGGCTGGTAGTCACAATAATCGTTATCCGTCAGGCGGCGCAAGTCGGTGCCATCGGTACGGATGATGTAGATCTCACAGCCGTGATCGTCACCATAATGATCAAAGTAAGCCGTGAAAGCGACCCACTTGCCATCCGGCGAAAAGGATGGCCCCTGGCTGTTCCCGCCGCTGGGCGTCAGTTGACGTGCCCCCGATCCATCGGCGCTCATAATGTAGACTTCACGATTCCACGGTTCACCGGAGTAGGTAACGATATACTGCCCATCTGCAGACCAGTCGCTGCGACCACGGATGGCAGGCAGGTTTGTGATCCGCTTAAGTCCCCCCGTCTTGATCGTCACCGTGAATAACTGGACGAGACCGTCGCGATCGGAGGCGAACAGAATCTGTTTGCCATCCGGCGACCAGGTGGGGTCCCAGCCGCTAATCCCGGGAATGTTTTCGGCCTTATCCCCATTGCTATTCGAAATCATGATTTGAAACTGGCCATTTTTCGGGTTGCCTCGCGCGAAAACGATCCGCTGTCCATCTGGAGAATATTCGGGACCGGTCAAGTTTCCCAAGCGATTGGTCATCCGGTCTATACTGCCATCGTTAAGATCGATTCTGTAAATTTCGTAGACGTTCTGTTCACGAAAACCTGAATACAACACATATCGCCCATCCGGTGAGAGGGATGGATAAAAATGCTGGTTGTTGTTTTCAGTGGTGAGTCTTCGATATCCTGACCCATCGGCGTTCATGATACAGATCTGATTCGACGCCTGCACTTTGAAGATCTGACAAGTGAAGACGATGTGCCCCGTGGGTTGGTCAGCAGCTGAGGGCGAAGGGATGGAAGTGGGTACCGAGCCGGGAATGGAGTTCGCAGTCGGCGAAGGCAGCGGTGTCAGTCCAGTGAACACGGGACTCGCGATCACTTCGGTCACTGCGGGGGAAACATAACCAGATGGGGTGGAGGCTTGCAGCGTGGCGAACAGGTCAGATGTAGGAGCCGGAGCCGGGCCGACAAGTCCGCATCCAAGCAGGAAAAACAGTGTGCCCGCCATCCACAAGAGTTTCGTGTTAGTTGTCATCCAGTTCGATGTTTTCAAGGTAAAACTCCTCGCCTGACAGAACTTTCGCTCCATAGCTGCCGCAAGAGGGACAGTGGATCTTTCCATGCATGGGATGGTATTTTGAAAAACAGGCCATGCACTGCACTTCTGCTTTGATAAGACGAAAATGAAGCTGCGCCTGTTCCGCAGGCGTGCCAATGACAAGCTGCTGCCAGTGTTGTTGAATGAGGGTCTGATCGAGCTCAGCAATCTCACCGATCGCTACATGGATGTTCTTAACACGCTTTGCATTATGAATTTGTGAAAGCGTTTTATTAAGGATGATTTGCGTGGATCGAAGTTCGTGCATAACATGAATTCCATAAAAACAGGAGCCTTGCGAAGGCTTTTTCAAACAAAATGAATTGCTTCAAAAATAACCTTCGCAAGGCTTCTTACCTCAGGTCCGTCTATAAGCCGCATTCTGTCCATGGCGCTGATGCGCCACTGTGCGATCATCTCTCTGGGCGGTGCGTCGCCGCGCCGCTCGGTGCGGCCTACCCGGAACTGACTTCCTCACCGCGTGAGGAAGTACGTATGAAGACGAGCCGTCTCCCGTTGTCCGCGGACAACTTCGTCCCTGCTTGGCCTTGCTCCCGACGGGGGTTACCTGGCCATCCGTATTACTACAGATGCCGGTGGTCTTTTACACCACCTTTTCACCATCACCCCTCACCCCTTTCGGGGTGAGCTGGCTGTTTGTTTCTGTGGCCCTCATCCGGCAGGTTAGCTCCTCACGGAGGGTTCCCCGCCCCGGGTGCTATCCGACGTCGTGCTCTATGGAGTGCGGACTTTCCTCGGTCCCGTAAACACAGAACCGCGATCGCCCAACCGACCTGAGGCACCGTCATGATACACGTAAGGAGGAAGGGCGTCAACCATGGCAGAGACTTCGACAACAGTTTGTATCCTTAAAAACTGGAACCATTCGTTCGGTTGACCCGTCCAATTGCAAAGTGTTTGTAGCCTTTTATTCGGACAAATCTATTGGAGAATTACCTAAAAGACATTAAAATAGACCCTACACCCTCAAATTCATGGAGTTTCTGTGAGTAAATGGCCTGGGAAATACGTAATTGGTCTGACCGGCAACATTGCGACCGGTAAAAGCGTTGTACGCCGAATGCTCGAACATCTCGGCGCATACACAATTGACGCAGATAGCCTCTCGCATCGCGTCATCTCCAAGGGCGCTCCCGGATATCAGCCCGTGCTGGACAAATTTGGCACCTGGCTGCTGGATAAGGATGGACAGATCGACCGTTTGAAACTGGGGCGGCTCGTTTTCGCCGACGGACAGGCCCTGGCCCAATTGGAGGATATTGTTCACCCCTATGTGGGACAGGCCGTGGATATGCTGGCCAAGCGTGCCAGCCAGCAGGTCATCGTCATCGAAGCGATCAAACTGTTGGAATCAGAACTGCGCACCATCTGCGATTCGATCTGGGTGACCGACGCGCCGCAGGAAGTGCAGGTGGAACGTCTTGTCCGAAAGCGTGCCATGAGCCGTGAGGATGCCATGCAGCGCATCCATTCGCAGTCGGCGCAGAAGGAAAAATTGGCCGCCGCAAAAGTGGTCATCACCAACAACGGTTCATACGACGATCTGTGGAAACAGGTCAACGATGCATGGAAAACCGTCTTCCCCTCCCAGGAAGCACCCGCCACGTTGATCACACCCAAACCTGCCGCCGGCTCGTTCTCACTGCACCGCGGAAAGCCGCGTGACTCACAAAAGATCGCCGATCTGGTGACACGTCTCAGCAAAGGTAAACGCATCATGAACAGCGATGAAGTGATGGAAGCGTTTGGAGACAAAGCCTTCCTGTTGCTTCAACTGGATAATGAACTCGTCGGTGTGGCAGGCTGGCAGGTGGAAAATCTTGTTGCCCGCACCACCGATCTATATCTCGACCCTCGGGCGGCAGCAGACAAAGCTCTGCCACTCCTCCTGGCTGAAGTGGAGAAGGCGTCGAGCGACCTGCAATGCGAAGCATCACTTGTATTTCCACCCATGGAACTGGTCGGTTTTGATTCGGTCTGGAAAAATGTCGGTTATGAGAGGCGCTCTCCCGACCTGCTCGGCGTCCAGGCATGGACGGATGCCGCGAACGAATCGATGCCCAAAGGCTCAGCTCTGTTCTTCAAACAGCTGCGCACAGACCGCGTCCTGCGACCCATATAGATGAGATAGACATCGAGATCCTGAAAGGCTTTCGATGTCTGCAGAATCGTCCATAGGGTGGAGACAACCTAACCCGGCAGGAGAATATCGTCATGGAAACGATATTCTCAGCCACCGTTCAGCCGGTGATACTATACTACAGTGGCACATCACGAATGACGAACTTCCTGAACAACATCCTCTTCATATTTCAACGCCTAAATTGGTTAAGCGTTCTTGATATCCTGCTGGTCACAATGATCTTCTTTGTGATCCTGTATTCTCTGCGCGATACACAGGCGATGGTCCTGTTACGAGGCGTGATCTTCCTTGTCGTTGCGCTCGTTCTTTTGACCACACTTGTCGATCTGCCGGCTTTCTCGTGGCTGATCCAAAGCATGCTACCGGCATTGCTGCTGGCCATTCCCGTCATCTTTGCACCGGAGATCCGACGCGCATTGGAACGGCTGGGTCGTGCAGGCACATTCGTCCCGGCCACCACGCAGACAGCAGATGAACACACACAAAAAGCCATCCATGCAGTGGTGGAAGCTTCCGCGCGTCTCTCGGCACGTCAGCATGGGGCTCTGATCGTCATTCAGCGACAGGATAATCTCGATCAATACATCGAAACCGGCGTGCAGATGCGTGCCCACGTCACACCTGAATTGTTGTTGCAAATTTTTTATCCCGACACGCCCCTGCACGATGGCGCGGTCATCATCGCTGCCGGACGCATCGTCGCAGCAGCGTGCGTGATGCCCCTTTCAGCAAGCGGCGTCCTCAACCGTTCACCCGAGCGTCAAATGGGACTTCGGCACCGCGCCGCCCTGGGCATTAGCGAGGTCAGTGATGCGGTATCGGTCGTCGTCTCGGAGCAGAGCGGTTCGATCTCCATCTCCCATGCGGGACGCATGATCCGTCGCATCGATCCGGAGCGGTTGGAAAACATTCTGTCCGCGTTCTTCCGCCCAGATGCCACCACGCCACAGCGTATCTGGCTCAAACGATACTTCCCTTATCTCTTCAAGCGCAAGGATGAATAAAGAATATGCGCTGGATTGCTTCCAACATTCGAACTTTTTTACTCGCCTTCGTTCTGGCAGTCGCTGTTTGGGTATCTGCGGTCTCTTCTGCAAACCCTGATGTAGTGCGCCCCTATCCCAGATCGATTCCCATCGAAATCATCGGGCAGGACCCGGCGCTCATCCTGACGAACGAGATTCCTGCTAATCTGGATGTCACCATCCGTGCCCCTCAATCTGTTTGGGATCTGCTCGAATCGCAGGACAATACTGTCCGCGCCATATTGGATCTATCAGGACTCAGCGCCGGCGAACATACCGTGGATATTCAAATCCAGGTCAGCCTCCGGCCGGCCCAGATCGTTCTCGCGAACCCGCAGACGGTTACCGTTCATCTGGAGCCTCTTTCCCAACAGACGTTGCCCGTCAGCCTCTCCCTGAGCGGACAGCCCGCCACGGGCTATCAGGCTGGCGAAGCAACACTGGACGTCAAAGAGATCACCATTTCAGGACCCGAATCGATCGTGAAGGAAGCGATCCGTGCCAGGGTGACGGTAAATCTCGATGGCACGCGCGAAAGCATCGATGAGCCGGTTGCCATCCAGATCATTGACTCGAAAAATGAGGCGCTGCACGGACTCACCGTGAATCCTGAAACGGCTCGTGTGAACGTACCCATCAGCCAACAAGGCGGTTTCCGCGATGTGGCGGTCAAGGTGGTTGTACGCGGACAGGTGGCTGCCGGGTATCGCCTGGAAAATATCTCCGTCTTTCCACCGGTCATCACTGTCTTCGCGAACGACCCGGCTGTTGTGAATGCCCTGCCCGGGGTGGTGGAAACGCAACCGCTTGACCTTCAGGATGGCAAGGAGGATATTTCCACGCGATTGTCGTTGGATCTTCCTGAGAATATCACTCTCGTTGGCGCACAGACCGTTCAGGTGCAGGTAAGCATCTCCCCCATTCAGACAAGCCTCACGCTTCTCAACCAACCAATTAATATCATCGGGCTTGGCGAGGGTTTGAGTGCGCAAATCTTTCCGCAATCTGTGGATGTGATCGTCTCAGGCCCGTTGCCCATTCTGGATGTGCTTACATCCGACGATATCACCATCACGGTCAATGTCACTGATCTGGGTGCAGGCACCTATCAACTTAAACCAGATGTGCAGGTCTTGAACAGCAATGTGTTGGTAGAATCGATCCTGCCTGAGACCGTGGAAGTGGTATTATCCATTCCCAACACGGCAACGCCCGTTGTGTCGCCGTAGTTGATCTTCAAACTAGAATCGGAATTATTCATGAGTAAACCAATTGTTGCGCTTGTTGGCCGACCCAACGTCGGTAAAAGCACCCTGTTCAATCGCCTGGTAGGGGAACGCATGGCGATCGTAGACGATACGCCCGGCACCACCCGTGACCGCCTGTTTGGAGAAGCCGAATGGAACGGGCGGACTTTCCATGTGGTAGATACTGGCGGTATCGACCCCACTCATGGCGGCAAAACTCCGCTTTCGGTGGGTTCCGCCGATTTCATTGACGAGATCCGCAAACAGGCGAAAGTTGCCATCGATGAAGCCGACGCGGTGCTCTTCGTGAACGATGGGCAGACGGGCGTCACATCTCCTGATCTTGAAGTAGCAAGCATTCTGCGCCGCTCGCAGAAAAAACTGGAGGATGGAAGCTTCTGGCCGCCAATCTTTGTGGTGGTCAACAAGGCGGAAGCCAAAGGTCCACGCGATGAAGCGGGGCAATTCTACGAATTGGGACTCGGTGAGCCGTATGCTGTCTCTGCCGTTCATGGGACCGGCACCGGCGACCTGTTGGATGCACTGGTTGCCTCCTTCCCTCCACAGGAAGAGCAGGAGGAAGACGAAAACATCAAGATCGCACTGGTGGGGAAACCGAATGCAGGGAAATCCAGCTTGTTGAATAAATTGGTCGGCGAGGAACGCGCCATCGTCAGTCCCATTCCTGGAACAACCCGCGACGCTACCGACACCAAGATCGATGTGAACGGACTCCCCATCACCTTGATCGACACGGCCGGCATCCGCAAGCGCGGTAAGATCGAACAGGGTGTGGAACAATTCAGCGTGCTGCGTTCGTTCAAAGCCATCGAGCGTGCCGATGTGGCCCTGCTTTTGATCGATGCGACTACGGGCATCACATCTCAGGATGCTCATATTGCCGGTTTCATTCTCGAAGAATGGAAGTCTTGCGTGGTGATCGTCAACAAGTGGGACGCGGTTGAAAAAGATGCCTTCACCATGGAGGAATTCACGAAAACGATCCGCCGCGACCTGAATTTCATGGATTACGTGCCGCTGCTGTTCATCTCGGCCAAGACCGGTCAGCGCGTGGATCAAGTGCTCCCAATGGCCCTGCGTGTGCAGGAAGAACGCCTTGCCCGCCTGACCACATCGAAGATCAATGAGGTCATCCACAATGCTCAGGATGCCCACCCGCACCCGTCACATGCCGGACGTCAGTTGAAGATGTACTACGGCACGCAGGTCCGTTCTGACCCGCCGACGTTCATGATCTATGTCAATGACCCGAAACTGATGCATTTCACGTATTTGCGCTATCTTGAGAACCAGATCCGCGCCGAGTACGGATTTTTAGGGACTCCGATCCGCCTGGTGATGAAGAGTAGAAGAGAATAGCCATTAGCTTTAGCCGTCAGCAATTTGCTGGCGGCTTTATTTTTCCAACAACCCCTGCAACTAAAAAGTCCCGAGTTTTCTCGGGACTTTTGCTTCTAAATTACGGCACCTTGACCGTACAATTGCTGTTTCACGTTGACTACACGCTTACGAAGATCGGTTTTGGTCTCGATGTCGCTGGAAATCTTCTCGATGGCGTACATCACGGTGGTATGGTCGCGTCCGCCAAGCACTTCGCCGATCTGCGGCAGGGATGCGTCCGTTTCCTTGCGCAGCAGATACATGGCCACCTGTCGCGGCTGGGCAATTTTTTGCGAGCGGTCGCGCCCAATCAGAGATTCGACCGAGGTCTGCCATTCCCTGGCGACCAGTTCGATGATCCGTTCGGGGGCAATGGCGTTACGCTGCGGGAGCAGGTCTGCCAGGGCCACTTCAACCAGATTGGGCGTCAGTGAAGAACCGCTTAAATCAGCAAATGCCAGAATGCGATTTAACGCGCCCTCCAACTCGCGAATGTTGGACTGCACACGGCGAGCAATGGCTTCCAAAATATCATCGGAAATATTACGCCCGGTCCGTTCGGCTTTCGAACGAAGGATCGCCAGACGGGTCTCGAGATCAGGCGGTTGGATGTCAGCCGTCAGGCCCCATTCAAAGCGTGAGCGGAGGCGTTCATCGAGCGTGTTCAACGACTTCGGCGGGCGATCAGATGAAACGATGATCTGTTTGTCCTGTCCGTGCAGGGTGTTGAAGGTGTGGAAGAACTCTTCCTGTGTCGATTCCTTGCCGGCAATGAATTGAATATCATCCACAAGCAGCACATCGGCAGAGCGATATTTTTCGCGGAACGCCTGATTGGTGTGCGTGCGGATGGCGTTGATCATGTCGTTGGTGAATTCTTCAGACGAGACATAGAGAACATTCAATCCCCTCTGATGACAGGCATTACCAATTGCATGGAGCAAATGTGTTTTTCCAAGCCCTACACCGCCGTATAAGAAAAGTGGATTGTACGCACGCGCCGGTTTCTCCGCGACGGCAAGACAGGCCGCATGAGCGAGTCGATTGCCGGAACCGACAACGAAGGTTTCAAAGACGTAACGCGGATTCAAGCTCACGTGGCGGGCCGGTGGTTCGTACGCCACCGCGGGCGTCGGCTGCGCAAGAGGCGTTTCATCTGTCACTTCTTCGATCTCAATGCCGTTGACAATGAAATGGACCGCCACGCTTGCATTCAAAACTCCCACAAGCAAACGATTGACCGTGCTGGCAAGACGACTCTCCAGCCAGTCACGAGCATATGCATTCCGTACACCAATGGTTAACGTTCCATCTTGATAGGATATGGGACGTGTATCGCGCACCCAGGTATCAAAGGAAGCGCGCGGCATTTCCATTTGGAGTTGTCCAAGTACGGATTGCCATGCCTGTTCTGCGTTCATAAATGCTCCATCGTGCGAGATACGTGCGATATTGAACTAGCCCGCTTCATCAGCGGCTTGTTTCGTGCTACTTATAAATTTTAAAGTGTCTTGCAGGGACTTGAAGAAGCGTCTAAATTGCCACTTCCTGATTTCAGCGTGCCCCTATTCTAGCAGATATATAGGCAGAATTACAACACGGAAAGCCTACGCTACGTTTAAAACATCCTGTTTTTTAAGGTCACTCAATGTTAAAGATTCATGTTGTGATTCGTTTCAAAATCATGATGGACGTAGAACGCTTGTTTCAGCCACTAACAAGCCCAGACTCCATTCTGCCCCCCATATATGGTGTTGAATCCGTTTTTTAAACCTACCTGTGCAAATATAGAGTCTTTTCTTCGAAACAACAATGTTGGCAATCGTTTTTATTTCTCGAGCAACGAACCTCAAGATTCTGAGATTCAAAAATTAAAGATCATTCGATTCGCAGTATCATCGTATCGTCCTGCGCGGAACCCATGCAAGAATCGTTGTTCCTTCACCTGGAGCAGAGGAAAGATCGAGATCACCACCCGCTGATTGAGCGCGTGTTTGCATGTTGGCGAGTCCATGGCCGATGTTTGCAGTCTTACTTTCCATGTCGAAGCCTTTGCCGTTGTCGTGAATCTCCATCAAGGCGCGATCTTCTGTGAACCATAATGAGATTTCAACGCGTTTTGCCTTGGCATGTTTGGCTGCATTCGCCAATGCTTCCTGACAAATATGGAATAACGCCAATGATTGTGATGGAGGCAGGTCCATCAAGTCGTCTTCGGGTCCGGTTAATACAACTTCAGTGAGGGAATTGACGCGAAATTCGGTCGCGAGGCGCTTTAATCCGCTCATGAGACCATCGTTGCCCATCTGACGCGGGCGCAGATCCAAAATATAAGAACGCAAATCGCGAATCGCCTGATTCAACGAGTCGATCGAATGCTCGATGCGCTTCTTCGCATCTGCCGGATCTTCTTCGATGGAATGTAACGCGCCGTCTAATGCCAGCCCTACACCGTAAATGGACTGGATAATGCCATCATGCAGGTCCATACCAATGCGCTCGCGCTCTTCGAGTACCGCCAGACGATGTGTATTCTCGTGCAAACGTGCATTTTGGATGGCCGCCGCTGCATAGGCCGCCAGCATTTGGATGATCTTTTCATCATCTGCTGTGAATTCACGGGCATCGATCTTCTCAGTGAGATAGATTTGCCCCAGTTGTTTATTGGGTGTACGGATCGGAACCCCCAAAAACGAGACCATTTTGGGATGATGAACCGGGAATCCCACCGAACGAGGGTGCTCCTGCAATATGGGTAAACGCAACGGCTGCTCTGTATCCATCAATTCGCCGATCAGCCCCTTCCCCACCGGCGGATGCGAAATACGTTTGATCTCATCATCGGTCATGCCAACAGAAATGAACTTGACCAGTTTGCCGTTATCGTCCAAAACTCCAAGCGCCGCGTAACGGGCATCAGATTGCTCACATGCAATCGCTGCAATTTGTTCCAACAAGTGGTCTAATGAGACATCCTTGATCAGGTCCAAGCTCGCTTTATGCAGTGCAATGAGACGTTCCTGAAGTTGTTCACGCGTTAACAGCATTTATGACACCTCTGACCGCTATTATCTCATAAAACCCCGCACGCATCAAAAATTAGTGGAAGTGCGTGCGGGATAAAATGTGATAGATTTTGGTAGACGAGGTGAATAAAATCACTTTTGTAAACTCCACTCATCCCGCCAAAAAACGGTGGTATCTCCGCTACACTACGAGGTAACGCAATGACCACATCTCGCATTTCCGGATTCTACAACATATCCATCGAAGAGCGCCGCTCCAAACTACAGGACGCAGCGGCTCTGTCGCCTGAGAAACTGCTCCCGTTTAATACAGGCGGACTCACCCTCGACGCCGCCGATCACATGATCGAGAATGTCATTGGTCTGTACAGCCTGCCGTTGGGTATCGCGCTCAACTTCCAGGTCAATGGACGGGATGTTCTCGTCCCAATGACGCTGGAAGAACCGTCAGTTGTAGCGGGCGCTTCCTTCATGGCAAAACTCGCCCGCGCCGGCGGCGGATTCCAGGCTACCACCACAGAACCGCACATGATCGGGCAAATGCAAGTGCTGGACCTGCCGAATGTACACCTAGCTCAGCTTTCCATCCTGGAACATAAAGAAAGACTTCTCGCCGAAGCGGACGCGGTAGACCCTGTGCTCAAAAAATTCGGCGGCGGCGCGCGCAATCTTGAGGTCCGTGTCATCACTGAATCCCCCATCGGACCATTTCTCGTCGTCCATCTCATCTATGATGTGCGGGATGCGATGGGTGCAAATGCGGTCAACACGGCTTGTGAGCGGCTGGCGCCACATATCGAATCCATCACAGGCGGGCGTGTCCATTTGCGCATTCTCTCCAATCTGGCAGATCATCGCCTAGCTCGTGCACGTTGTACGATCCCAGTCAGCGAGCTGGCGTTCGGTGATTTCTCGGGCGACAAGGTCCGCAACGGGATCATTGAAGCGTGGGCATTTGCCGCATCTGACCCCTACCGTGCCGCCACACACAACAAAGGCATCATGAACGGCGTGGACTCGGTTGTCATCGCCACGGGCAACGACTGGCGCGCCATTGAAGCAGGTGCGCACGCCTATGCAGCCCGTTCTGGCAAGTACACATCCCTCTCCACCTGGGGCAAGGACAAGGACGGTAATCTCGTCGGTACACTTGAAATGCCCATGGCCGTGGGAATCGTGGGCGGCGCGACCAAGGTTCACCCGGCAGCGCAGGCAGCGGTCAAATTGATGGGCGTAGTAAAAGCATCCGAACTGGCGGAAATCATCGTCTCGGTGGGACTCGCCCAGAACATGGCCGCCCTACGCGCCCTCGCCACCGAAGGCATCCAGCGTGGACACATGTCGCTGCATGCGAGGCAGGTAGCCATCGCTGCAGGTGCGTCGGGTGATATGATTGAGAAGGTCGCCGCGCAAATGGTGGCAGAAAAAGTTGTTCGAATTGATCGAGCGGAAGAGATTTTGAAAACTTTAGAAAGTGGAAAGTAGAGAGTTCGTTCAAAGAACTTGAAGCTTCCACATCTTGAAAATGGATGAAAAGATATACATGACAACTCCTCATACACATTCCCCCACTTTACTGAAACCCGCCAAGCCAGTTGGCATCGTTGGCTATGGCTCGTATGTGCCGCGATTCCGTTTGCCTGCCAAAGAAGTCGCGCGCGTATGGACGGGTGGCAAAGGCGGACTTCCCATCAAGGAGAAAGCCGTCCCGGGCATGGATGAAGACGTGATCACCATGTCCATTGAGGCGGCGCGCAACGCCATGAAACGCGCCCAGATCGATCCGCATGAATTGCGGGCGGTTTGGGTTGGTTCCGAGTCGCATCCGTATGCGGTGAAGCCAACCTCCACGTTGGTCGCCGAAGCGATCGGCGCCGTCCCCAACACCCAGGCCGCAGACTGGGAATTTGCCTGCAAGGCCGGCACCGAAGCGTTGGTCGCAGCCATGGGACTCGTGGGTTCGGGCATGGGTCACTATGCCATGGCCATCGGCATGGACACGGCACAAGGTAAGCCCGGCGATGCGCTCGAATACACCGCAGGCGCGGGCGGCGGCGCATACATCGTCGGCCCGGCAGAAGAGTCGCTGGCGGTCATCAATGCCGCGTACTCCTACGTCACCGACACGCCCGATTTCTGGCGGCGCGAATATCAGAAGTATCCCGAGCATGGCATGCGCTTTACGGGCGAGCCTGCTTACTTCAAACACATCACCGAAGCCGCCACCCACCTGATGGAAGCCAACGGTACGACCGCCAAGGACTACAAGTGGGCGATCTTCCACCAGCCGAATACGAAGTTCCCGCAGCGTGTGGCGGGGCAGCTCGGATTTTCGATGGAACAGATCGAACCGGGTCTGCTGGTTCCGGTAATTGGGAACACATACGCGGGCGCCGCTATGATCGGACTCACCGCCACGCTCGACATTGCCCAACCTGGCGATCGGATCCTGGTCGTTTCATTCGGGTCGGGAGCCGGTTCCGACGCCTTCGACATCACTGTCACCGAGGCGATCACCGACCGCGCTGGGCGCGCTACCAAGACAAAGGAATACATCGCCCGCCGCACCGAAATTGATTACGCCACGTACGTCCGCTATCGCGGAAAATTGGCGATGAAATGAATTATTTGTAGGGGCGAATGGCCATTCGCCCCTACCATCATCATATTGGAGAACACCATGGCATTCTTCGACCTCTCTCTCAAAGAACTACAGACCTACTGCCCCGACCGGAATGAACCGGCGGATTTTGACACCTTCTGGAAATCCACGCTGGACGAAACACGGGCATTCTCACTCGACGCAAAATTTGACAAGGTAGACTACGGTCTCGTTGCGCAGGAGACATTCGATGTCACCTACAACGGTTTTGGCGGGCAGCCCGTCAAAGGCTGGTTGATCCTCCCGACACAGCGCAAGGGAAAAATCCCATGCGTTGTGGAATACATCGGCTACGGCGGCGGACGTGCCTTCCCCATCGACTGGCTGTTGTGGGCCAGCGCGGGCTACGCTCACTTCGTCATGGATACGCGCGGACAGGGCAGTTCGTGGTCCATGGGCGATACGCCAGATCTCTATGCGGATGGCGGTAACGCCCACTTCCCCGGCAGCATGACCAAGGGGATTCTCGACCCGAAGCATTACTACTATCGCCGTGTCTTCACCGATGCGATTCGCGCCATTGAAACGGCGCGTACTCACCCCGAAATTGATGGTGCTCAGATCGCCGTCACCGGCGGCTCACAGGGTGGAGGCATCACCATCGCCGCGGCCGGGCTTGACCCATATGTAGTGGCAGCCATGCCCGATGTGCCGTTCCTGTGTCACTATCGCCGTGCTACAGAAATTTCAGACAGTTATCCTTACAAGGAAATTGCCGAATATTGTCATGTTCACCGCGACAAGGTGGACGCAGTGTTCAACACACTTTCCTACTTCGATGGCGTGAATTTCTCAGCACGCGCCAAAGCGAAAACATTATTCTCTGTCGCACTCATGGACCAGGTCTGTCCTCCATCGACCGTGTACGCTGCGTTCAATCATTGGGCTGGCGAAAAGGAGATCAAGGTCTATCCCTATAACGGCCACGAAGGCGGACAGAGCTTTCAGAATGTGGAGAAGGTCAAGTTCCTGAAGGGCATTTGGAAGTAATGAAACGTACTGTAAACGGCTTTTAAACACAAAGGACACGACGATCACCAAGGAAAACCTTTAAGAACTTCCTTTATGCACTTTGTGTCCTTCGTGGCAAAAAATGTCTTTGCAGTGATAATGAATAAGGACAACACATGAAAGATATCGTTATCGCAGGTATAGGACAAACAGAAGTCGGCGAGCATTGGGATATTGGTCTGCGCGAACTTGCGCTTGCTGCCATTCAAGACTCGGTCAAAGATGCGGGCGGGCTCAAGCCACAGGCTTTATTCGTTGGCAATATGCTGGCGCCAAATCTTTCCAACCAAGCGCATCTCGGTGTACTGCTCGCTGATTACGCAGGCATGCTCGGCATCGAAGCGGTCACGCTCGAAGCGGCGGGCGCATCGGGCGGTGCAGCGCTGCGACAGGGCTATCTCGCCGTTGCCAGTGGCATGGTGGATGTGGCACTTGTCATCGGTGTGGAAAAGTTCACCGACAAGCTTGGCTCGGGTGTGGATGCTGCTCTCTCCACAACCAGCGATGCTGATTTCGAGGCCGTGCAGGGAATGACTCCCACGGCCCAGGCTGCGCTCTTAATGAAGCGTTATATGCACGAGAACGATATCCCTGCCAATGGGTTTGCAGGATTTGCACTCACTGCCCATGCCAACGGAGCGGGAAATCCATGTGCGATGTTCCGCAAGGCGATCAGGCCTGAGACCTATGCCAAAGCAGAAATGGTCAGCGACCCGATCAACATGTTCGACATGGCCCCCAATGCAGATGGCGCTGCCGCGCTCGTTCTGACGCGCCGGGAGTTGCTCCCGTCAAATTTTCATCATCCACTCGTCAAGATCGCCGGCTCCGCCTCCTCAGCAGGTACGCTCGCATTACACGACCGCAAGGACATGTTGTACTTTGACACCGCGCAAATCTCCGCGGGCAAAGCAATGAAGCAGGTCGGTTTGACACTCGATGAGATCAATCTGTTCGAGTATCACGATACATTCAGTATCTATGCCGCACTGCAACTCGAAGCGGTCGGATTCGCGATCAAAGGACGCGGCTGGAAACTTGCCGCAGATGGTGAAATCGGCTTGAGGGGACGTATTCCCTGTGCAACGATGGGCGGCATGAAAGCGCGCGGATTCCCCGGAGGCGCGGCAGGCGTGTACCAGGCCGTGGAAGCGACGATCCAACTGCGGGGTCGTGCGGAGGCGAACCAGGTCCCGAATGCGAAGACGGCCTTGATCCAGTCGCTCGGAGGCCCGGCATCAACAGCGGTCAGTCATATCCTGCAAAGAATAGACTAAAGACGATAGACCATGGACGATTGACGATGGCCTATCGTCTATGCTCTATGGTCATTTTATATAAAGTGGGAATTGTCAGTGCAGCCAACACCGCCGCCAAGCCAAAGAATAGAGCGGGGATAAGCCAGCGCGAATTAACCAGAAAATCCTGATACAACAGAATACCTTGAATACGGATCTTCGCCAGCAAAAGAGGAGGCAGGTTTTGCGAGGCAAACCAGATCGCCGCAATACAACCGACCATGACTGAGCTGAGCGCAAAGTCACTCCACGTGATGATGGCAGGACGCTTCGCCTCCGTGGACTGGATGCGGGCCATCACATCGGCGGTGATGCTGTGCGGCATGGGGGCAAGTGGTTGAGATTTCAAGGCATCCTCGATCGATGCATCCTGTTCTAGGTGCTTATCCATGATTCCTCCAGATGAGCCAG
>CAZKSG010000011.1:18869-29766 GCA_964555335.1 uncultured Anaerolinea sp. | reverse complement strand
AACGTCTCCTGCGTTAGTTCGAGCGCTTCGTTCTCGTCCTTTACGACGCGCAAGGCAAGGTTATAGACGTATCGCTGGTGCTCATCCACAAGGGCGGCAAAGGCATCGTGGTCGCCTTTCTGCGCTTGTTGAATGAGGGATTGTTCGGTCTCTGCCATGGCTGCTCTAGAAGGTTAGACAGGGGAAAACGGGAAAAGTTTCATGATCTTTGTCATTGCGAGGAGCCCGTAGGGCAACGAAGCAATCTCTTACCATGCCAGGAGATTGATTCGGGTGGACGAACACCACCTTCGCAATGACAAAATTTAAACTGAAACTTTTTCCCAAAATGCCTGTCAAACGAAGTGAGAACAAAACAAGGAGAATTCAAAATGAAACGACCCATCGTCATTACTTTATTGATTGTAGCACTTGCCCTGGTGTGTCTGGGCATTGGTGCCGTGCTCTTCTTTGCTGCCAATGGCGGCTTCCCAACCAACAATCCCTTCGACCGGCGGAACATTTCCTCGGTTTTGGAGGAGACCAAAACCGTCAAAGTGGATGCGGAAAAGCCGCTCACACTGAAAGTGATCGATGATTCAGGCGGTGTCACCGTCACAGGTGCAGATGTGGACAGCGTGCAGGTCAAAGCCGTCAAGACCGCCTACGACTCCACCCAGGCCCGCGCAGATGAAGAAGTAAAAGGTATCAAGTATGTCATCGAACAAACGGGAAACACCATTACCCTGAAATACGAACTGCCCAAGTCCATGAACATCAGCAATAAAGTAAACACCGTGGATTTCATCGTCACGGTCCCCCATGAAGTCAGTGTGGATATTGACGGAAATATGGGTGAGGTCAATGTTACAGACACAAAAGGGAGTGTCAAGGTCGAGTATGACTTTGGCGATATTACCCTCGACAACCTTGAAGGATCGCTATTCGTTCGAACCAACAGCGGTGAAATCAATGCCACATCCATCGAAGCTGGCGGTGAAAACATCGAATTGAAATCCGACTTCGGCGCGATCACGCTCAAGAATGCCAACGGCAGGAACATTACGCTCGATTCCAACAGCGGCACGATCACCCTCAACGAAGTGCGTGCTACTGGTGATATCACAACCCAGACCGATTTTGGCAACACCGTCTACGAAAATGGGAATGCCAATTCACTCGACGTGGACACCAACAGTGGCGCCGTCACATTGACCAAGATCCGAATCAGCAAGGAGATCACCGTTCAGGATGATTTTGGCGATATCGAACTGGAACAGGCAACCGCCCTCTCCTACGATCTGGATACCAACAGCGGCTCCATTACTGTGGATGGTGTAAAAGGCAAACTCAAGGCTCACACTGATTTCGGGAACATCAAGATCGAAAATGCCCAGGATGTCACGTTGGACCTTACAACGAACAGCGGAACTGTCGAATTCAATGGCTCCATCGGTACGGGCCCTCATCTGGTCAAATCAGACTTCGGCGAAATCGACCTGACCCTGCCCGCTGACTCGAAGTTGAATGTGGACCTATCCACAGAATTCGGCAAGATCAGATCAGACCTGCCCATTACGGTTACATTGACCGGAACATCCGACTCGAGCGGAGACAAGATCACCGGGAGCATCAACGGTGGAGGTGAGCAACTTACTGTTGAAACCAATAACGGCAGCGTGAACATCCACGCAAGCAAGTAACTCCAGATACAGAGACGGTCTCATCAAGGGACCGTCTCTTTCTTTTATGTGCTATCATCAGAAAAAGGAATTTATATGAGTGATATCTTTCCCTGCCTCGGCATTGTCGGTTCGCTCACAGTCATTTTTGGCTTTCTGTCCTTCCTGCGTTACATGAGCTACAAGGAAACGATCGCACTTGCAGAGAAAGGGTTGACAAAGCCGGAATCAAAGTCAAACAAAAGCCTGTTACGCTGGGGGATCGTCATCACTGCCATTGGATTCGCCCTCACGATCGGACTCTACCTGGTTGGTTTTACCTCGGCAAGTGACTACCCGCTTCATCTCGGACCGTGGATGCTGGGAGGCTTCGTCCCGCTTTTTCTTGGCCTGGGGCTGGTGCTGCTTCATTACCTTACAGAGAAGGAATAGCGGTCAACAACTGGCTTTCAGCTTTCAATCATTGGCTTATAATCAACGCAACTTCCGATAGAGGACAGCGTTGATGCAACAGGTCTACGATTTTGTAATCATTGGTTCCGGTTTTGGGGGAAGTGTCTCGGCAATGAGACTGACCGAAAAAGGGTATTCCGTTCTCGTGCTTGAAAAAGGCAAACGATTTGAAGACAGTGATTTTGCCCAATCCAACTGGCAATTCTGGAAGTATCTCTGGCTGCCTGCCCTGCGTGCTCACGGTATTCTACAAATCAGTATTCTTAAAGGTGTAATGGTCCTGCACGGAGCCGGTGTTGGCGGCGGGAGTTTGGGATATGCCAATGTGCTCGAAGTGCCCACCGATGCGACATTTGCCACACCTGCCTGGAACCAGAGCCTCAAATGGGGTGAAGTGTTGCATCCGCATTATGAGACAGCCAAGAGAATGTTGGGAGTGGCACGTAATCCCAAGTTATGGACAGCCGATCACATTCTCAAACAAATGGCAGATGAGATCCACATGGGGCATACCTTCCGCGCCACCGATGTCGGCGCTTATTTCGGCGAAGCGGGCCTCACTGTCAATGACCCGTACTTCGGCGGTGAAGGCCCGGCACGTGCAGGCTGTCAGCACTGCGGCGGATGCATGGTAGGATGCCGTCATAATGCCAAGAACACGCTGCCGAAGAATTACTTATACTTTGCAGAGAAAAACGGGTCCATTCTTAAGTCAGAGATGGAAGTAATTGATGTCCGACCGTGGACCGTGGACGATGGACGGTCTACAGTCCACAATCTACAGTCCGATACCCGTTATGCCATCACTTATCAATCATCCACATCTCCGTTCAAACGCAAACATACTATCTACACTACCAACGTCATCTTCTCTGCGGGTGTAATGGGGACAATAAAGTTATTGTTGAACCTGCGCGATGTGAAGAAGTCGTTACCCAAACTGTCGGGGAGGCTCGGTCACATGGTCAGGACCAACTCAGAGGCGTTGTTGGGAAGCGTGGCTCGTACATCAGATATTAACTATTCAGAAGGTGTATCCATCTCATCCATCTATAACCATGACGAGATCACACGCGTCGAGCCAGTCCGCTATCCAGATGGCTCATCGCTGATGCGGTTTCTTGCCGCGCCGATGATCGATACAAATGTCAGCGTGCCAGTGCGTGTTTTGAAATTCCTAAGCTGGGCAGCCACGCATCCAATCGATTTTGCAAAGGCATTAATCCTGCCGGGCTGGGCACACAATGTGACCATTCTGCTCGTCATGCAGCATGCAGATAACCGCATGCGCTTTCGCATGGGACGAAGTTTGTTCACACTGTTCCGCAAAGGCATGGTTGCGGAGGAAGAGCCCGGCTATAAAATTCACGCGCAAGTAAAAGGTTCTCACGAATTGACACGTGACTTCGCCAGACGGACAAATGGTGTTGCGTTGGGTTCGCTTGGTGAAAATCTTTTAGGACTTCCCACAACCGCCCATATTCTTGGTGGAGCACCCATCGGAAAAGATGCAAACGAAGGTGTTGTGAACGAGAACTTCGAAGTGCACAATTACGAAGGAATGTACATCATCGACGGCTCGATCATGCCTGCCAACCCGGGTGTCAACCCGTCGTTGACGATTACCGCTTTGGCAGAGTATGCTATGAGCAAAATAAAAAACAAGATATAGACTGAGACCTGTGCGATAACCTGTGAAATCCATGGCTAAAAACATGAACTTCTCTACTTCATCTGACTTTGCAAAACAACTCGACCAGCAAGACTCACTCGCATCCTATCGCGAGCAATTTGTGATTAACGACCCCGACCTCATCTATCTCGATGGCAATTCGCTGGGTGCAATGCCCAAGGCTGCACAAGCGAAGGCACGCCAAATCGTAGATGAACAATGGGGCAACGACCTGATTCGTGGCTGGAATAAAGGCTGGTGGGATGCTCCTTCACGTGTCGGGGATAAAGTCGGTCAACTGACCGGCGCAGCAAGCGGGCAAACCTTGATTAGCGACACCGTTTCGGTCAACCTGTTCAAACTGGCGACATCCGCTCTGATACTGCAACCAAATAAAGCCCGCATCATCACCGACAACTTTAACTTTCCATCCGACCTATATATTTTGCAGGGCATCAAACACACACTTGGTGATCGCCACGAGATCATTCGCATCGGCGCCAGCGACAATGACGTTACGCCTGATATCGCCACGCTCGAAACAGCTATTACAGAAGACACTGCACTGGTCACACTCTCTCATGTCGTCTTTAAGAGTGGATACATGTACGACATGCAGCGTATCACTGAACTCACTCATTCCAGAGGCGCACTTGTGCTCTGGGACCTGAGCCATTCGGTAGGCTCTGTGCCGGTGGAACTCGATGCGTGTGGCGCCGATCTCGCCATCGGCTGCACCTACAAATATCTTAATGGCGGACCTGGTGCTCCAGCGTTCTTATATGTCAACAAAAATATTCAGGAAAAGTTGTCGTCACCCATCTGGGGCTGGTGGGGGCAAAAGAATCCATTTGACTTTGATCTCGATTACACTCCCGCGCCCGGTGCACAACGTTTCCTCGCCGGCACACAGCCGATGATCTCCCTGCTCACGATGGAAGCTGCGCTCGAGCCAATGCTCTCTGCCGGGATGGATGCTCTGCGAGCCAAATCCATCTTGATGACAAACTACGCTTCTTTTCTGACCGATGAATGGCTCGCGCCATTGGGCTTTGTTCTAGGCTCTCCGCGTGACCCTGCTCGACGCGGCTCGCACATCAGCATCCGCCACGAGGAGGGATACCGCATCAACCGTGCCCTGATCGAAGAGATGAACGTCATCCCCGATTTCCGCGAGCCCGATAATATTCGCCTGGGGTTTGCACCACTGTATATTTCCTTTGCCGATATCTGGGAAGGCTTTGATAGAATTAGAAAAGTAGTGGAAGAAAAACGCTACGAGAAATATCCAAAACAAAAACTGACGGTGACATGAACGCAACACGGACCTCGACGATCATTTCCATCGGTTTGTTGTCCTTTGCCATCATTCTCATAGCGGCACAATTTATGTTCCAACAAATCTCAACCGGTGGGGGTTGGTGTAAGCCATCGCTGGATGCACCAGCCGAGCAGGGGTTTTATGCCTACCAATTCACGAGGTATGGCTTTCCCGTTTCGTTTATCACGGTTGTCAAGGAGGAATGTTTTGGTGAACCTTCCATTACGTATGAATGGTTTCCTCCCGGCATTGTGATCGATGGACTGTTGCCGGGAATTGTCTTATATGTATGGTTCCAACAAAAACAGAGATACAAAAACGTCAACGAAACAAGCGGTCAGGAGAAATGAAATGGATATCAAGCCCGACACCATCAAAGTCTCAGCATTTCATAAAGAGGAAATCTTCGCATCGTATGCAAATTTGTATGTAACGGTTAAAGGCTCGTCCGTTGTCAGCGGTAACGAGGCAATGAAGAAGGCCCGGGAGGTGAGTCAGCTCGTCGATGCGTTGACCAGTTTTGGGCTGGGGCAGGATGCGATCCGGCTACAAGGGGTGCGCATCGAAACGGCAAGCGGCGCGTTGTTGAAATCATCCAACGCGATATACCGTCTCAAGATCAAGATGGAGAAGCTCGATCAACTCGCTGGGATCCTGGATATTCTCGCCGAGCAAAAGAATGCAATTATGGAACGTATTGAATGGAAATATCCCGAAGAGACAGCACGCGAACGCGGTTTGGAAATTGCCATCGCCAGCGGAAAAGAGAAAGCGGAAAAAATTGCAACGGCATTAGGCGTCAAACTATTGGGCGTATACGATTTTGTCGAGAACGCGTATGATGAAGAAGCACCAATTCCGTTCGCGGCGCAGGCGATGATGAAGGGACCTGCTCGTTCGATGTCGGCCGATGAATCCAGTTTGAATATGGATATTCAACACAGCAAAACGATCCACGTCAATGTGGATATCTGGTACCGAGTGTCATCTTTGTAAAACTCACTAGCACTTTTGTTCTAGTAATGATAAAATCGTTTCTCATTCAGAGGAGCGATTTTTCATGTCCCCACAGACCATTCTTGTAGAGAACCTCAGCAAAACCTATCAGGTGCCCGAACGCGAAGGCGGGTTCGGTGCGGCCGTACGCAGTTTTTTCAAACGCAAGTACAAGGATGTCAAAGCAGTTCAAAAAGTGGACTTCCAGATCGAGCAGGGAGAGATCGTCGGTTTCCTCGGGCCAAACGGTGCCGGCAAAACAACCACGCTCAAAATGCTTTCTGGATTGCTGCATCCAACCGGCGGTAAGGCCAACGTGCTTGGCTTTACTCCATGGGAACTCAAGCCAGATTATTTGCGATCCATGACTCTCGTGATGGGACAGCGTAACCGTCTCTCATGGGACATCCCCGCTGCGGATTCGTTCCTGCTCAACCAGGCTATTTATCGCATCCCCGATGATGAATACAAAGCCACATACAAGGAGCTTGATGAACTGCTTGAACTCGAGCCATTGATGAAGAAGCCAGTCCGCAATCTCTCGCTCGGTGAACGCATGAAATGCGAGATCGCCGCGGGTTTGCTGCATCGTCCCAAAGTGCTGTTTTTGGATGAACCTACGATCGGTCTCGACATCACCGGTCAGGCTCGCATCCGCGAGTTTTTGCGTGAATACAACAAACGCACCGGTGCGACGATCCTGCTTACCAGTCACTACATGGCAGATGTGACGGCGCTGTGTGAACGCATCATCATCATCCATCATGGACAGCTTAAATATGATGGCGGCATTGCTGATCTTTCGCGCAAGATCGCGCCGTTCAAATTGATCGGCATACGGCTGGCCGAATCCAATTCGCATGACCTGTCAAAATACGGCACACCCGTCCAGAATGAAGAAGATGCGGAAAAGCAATACATTCAGGTCAAGGCAGAAGATGTCACCCGTATCACATCGGGATTATTAGCCGACCTTCCCATCCATGACATTACCATCACCGACCCACCCATTGAAGATGTCATAGAGCAGGCGTTTAATCAATAGGATTTAACCATGTTCAAAATCTTTCAACGACTTTGGCAGGTGAACTGGGCGGAACAATGGCAGTATCGCGCCAACCTGATCATGTACCTGCTCTACTGGCTGGTCTCTCCCATCATCTATCTCGCCGTATGGACCAGTATCGCTACTGGCAAAGGCAGTGTGAACGGACTCACCGCCAACGACTTCGTCACTTACTACATGACTCTTCTGATCGTGGATCAGATCACCAGTAACATCATCATCCACACGTTCGCTTATAAGATTCAGGACGGAACGCTATCGGGTGAACTCGTGCGTCCCATCCATCCCATGCTGACCAATGCGTTGGTGAATAACATTGCCTTCAAGATCCTGACCATTATGGGTTTCATCCCCATCTGGACCGTTCTCTTCTTCCTCTACAAACCCGATTTCAGTCATGTAACCTTGAACGGGATTCTGTTGGCCATCCCAGCCATGATCATCGGCTTCTTGATAGGCTTCCTGCTTTCGGCAGCAATTACATCCCTCGCCTTCTGGACAACACGTGTCTATTCCGTTCACGAGTTCTACTATGCATTGATCCTGTTATTCTCCGGTCAGTTCGTTCCGCTGACCCTGATGCCCAAACTGATCCAGGACATTGCGCAATATCTGCCGTTCCAGTTTCTGATCTATTATCCGATCCAACTCATTCTCGGCAAACTTACCCAGGCACAGATCGTTCAAGGATACGTCACTAGCATCGTCTGGTTGGTCGTTTCCATTTTTCTGTTCAATTTGGTCTGGCGTAATGGCGTGAAACGCTTCTCAGCAGTAGGAGCTTGACGATGAAAACGTTGAAACTGCTTTCTGCATTTTTCAAAGTCAATGTTCAAATGTCTCTGGCATATCGCGCCGATACGGTCGTCAACATTTTGTTGAACCTGATGTGGCTCGGCTGGGAACTCCTGACCTTGAGCATTATCTTCAGCAACACCGAAACCATCGGCGGCTGGGGATTCGGCGAATTGATCGCCCTGCTCGGCGTCTTCCGCCTTGTAAATACATTGATGATCGCTCTCATCTGGCCCAACACCGAAAAATTCAACCAAAGCATCCGCGACGGCTCGATGGATTACACCCTTTTGCAGCCCATCAACAGCATGTTCCTCGTTACATTTTCACGGATCACCGTCTGGAGGTTCTGGGATTTGATCCTTGCCATTGTTCTGATCGTGGTGGGCGTCAACATGTCCGGCGAGATTGCTACACCGCTCACCATTCTGACTTTTATCCTGCTGACCATTTCGGGAGCGATCATCATCTACAGCCTCTGGATCGTGCTCATTGCATTGACCTTCTGGTTCACCAAGTTCGATAACAATGTCACCATCCTGCAGGCCCTACTCGATGCCGGCCGTTACCCGGTGACGGTCTATCCCGTTTGGCTGCGCATTCTGGTTACCTTTGTCGTTCCCATTGCTGTTGCAACAACTGTCCCACTTCAAGCGCTGCGGGGTGATCTGACCATCAACCGCATCTTCATATTCGCCGCGATCGGCGTTGTCAGCTTCGTCATCGCATCGCAGGTATGGAAAGCGGGACTCAAGCAATACAGCGGCGCAAGCAGCTAAACAAAAACTGGCGAGACCATGTGCCCCGCCAGTTTCTTTTTTCGGGCAACTTATTTACTGTTGAATTGAATACGATTATATAGCGTAATTCCTGCCGCGGCTGAAACGTTAAGCGACTCCACCTTATCACTAATTGGAATACGAACCTGAAGCGTTGCCGCCTGTTCGATCTCAGGTGAACAACCTTCTTTTTCGCTGCCAAAGACAATTAACAACCGCTCTGGAATGGAAGCGATCTCATCCACCGTTTTGTCTGCTTCCATGGCTGTGACCAGCAGAGTTTCCCGATTTGCCTTGCAATACTCAAGAAAATCCTTTGTAGAAGCGGTCATAATAGGAAGGGAGAACATATATCCGCGGCTGGCACGAATGAGACGCCGGTCATATAGGTCGAGCGGATCCATATTCAAGAGAATCATGCCGCCCAGGTCCAACCCCAGCGAGGTGCGGATGATGTTGCCGATATTGCCGGAAATGCTGACATCTTCCAAAACAACAATATCTTTTTTGATGGTCTTCAATAAATCCAAGCCTTTGGGTTTGGGCGTGTCAGCAATGGCGAACATGCGTGAGATCTTGTCGTTTTCAAAAAGCTTTTTCGTGGTCCGTTTTGCCACCTCATGGATGGTTGCTCCCGCTGTTAGATTTCTCCGCAGCACATCTGAGACCACTTCATCCCCTGCATAATACAGCGACTCGATCTCGATACCAGCATCCAGTGCCTGCATGATATTTTCTTCATCATCGATCAGGATCTGGTTAAGCTCGCGGCGCCCTTCACGCGTCAACAATTTGCGAATGGGACCAGCCAGAGGATGATTGAGGGAGTCGATCAAATAGGGATTATAGGGTTCGTTGGAGGGTTGTTCATTCATAAGGACATTATAACCTTGTGAAGGTTATAATCCTCCCATGCAACAGTGGCTGATCGTAAACCTATGGATATAAAAATAATTTACGAAGACTCATATCTGATCATCGTCGATAAACCTGCCGGACTTTCCGTTTTACCGGATGGGTGGGAGAAGGACTCCGAGTATCTTGTCAAACTATTGGAAGAGAAATATGGCAAGGTCTTCATCGTCCATCGGCTCGACAAGATCACCAGTGGTGTGATGGTCTTTGCACGTGATGCAGAGACACATCGCGCATTGAATATGCAGTTCGAGAGTCACGAAGCGCAAAAGACCTATCACGCCATTCTTGAAGGCAATCCCAAATGGGAAGAGAAGGTAGCGAAGCATCCACTGCGAGCGAACGTTGGACACAAGCATCGCACAATGGTCGATGATAAAAACGGGAAACCCTCTGAGACGAGATTTAGGATTATTAAACGGTTCGATGAATCGGCGTTGGTTGAAGCGAAACCGATGACGGGGCGAACGCATCAGATCCGCGTCCATGCGTATGCGCTGGGACATCCGCTTGTCGAAGATGTCCTGTATGGTGCACGAGATCAATATGGATTACCACGTCCAATGCTGCATGCACAAACATTGTCTTTGATTCATCCGGCAACGAATGAGAGGGTGAAATTTTCCGCGCCACATCCCCCCGATTTTGAAGAAGCGTTAAAAATTCTCGGGGCGGCTTATTGACCGCCCCGAGTGATCATGAAATTTTTCGAGCTTCCATATAGAAGCGTTTTTCGCGTGCCTCGCCCATCGAGAACGTTTTGCGCGGCAACGCACCATCGAGAATGACCGTCTTGAACAGGTCCGACTTGTCCATGCCGGGCAGGTAAATGCCTGCATTGCCGGGCTGGCTTCCCAACTTCACCGTCACATCTTCGCCGTGAACATAATCCACTTTTTCCGCGCCACCATTTTTCAGGAATGCATCGATGAATGGCTGGATGGTGCCCACTGGCAGGTTGGAAGATGGATTGGCGATCTCGATCACGCCAAACTCCCTCCCGCCTCCCACCAAGCCGATGGCTTGCTTCTCACCATCAGCCGCATCCACTACCTTGACCATTTCCTCAGCACTCGGCATAGGTTTGTAACTGAAGTTCGCACCAAAATGTTTTTCAAGTTCAGCAAACAGATCGTTTTTCAAGCCAAACAACACGCGATGGATCGGTTCGAACTCAAGCCCTTCATCATGGACATTTTCGATCTCGACCAGCGCGTAACGTGAAGGATGGTCCATGCC
>CAZKSG010000011.1:0-18769 GCA_964555335.1 uncultured Anaerolinea sp. | reverse complement strand
GCGCCCTCGCGGATCTTCATACGCGGTGGAAGACGGTCGACGATCGTCCCTTCGGTCGCGCGGATCAGGCTGGAGGAACCTTTATTGTAATCATACGCTTCAAGGTCGAGGCAAAGAACGATGCCCTTACGCGTCTTGCCTGCAACAGTACGCTCTACATAAACAAGCCCATCATGTGGCTGAAGGATTCCCTCATCCATATACTTTCGCATCGTGGACTGAATATTCCTGATACGCTCCTCCCCACCGGGTTTCTCTAAATAAACTTCAGGAAACGTCAGATTCAAAGTAGAAGGTGCATTGCCGACGATCTTTTCCACATCATTCCAATATTCGGGCTGGGATGTGAACTGGTCACAGGCGATGACGGCCCACTTGGTGAGATCAGTGCCTTTCTTGGGGAGATATACCTGGGGAATCTGAATGCCAAGATCGGGGATAATTTTCATGGATCTTTCCTTATATAAAAATAAATGTCGTTGCGAGCCGGAGGCGAAGCAATCTCCTAATTCCAAAGGTTGCTTCGCACTCCTCACAACGACATAAAGTCATTTACGCAGGCTGTGTGTTCCGAGCGAAGTCGATCAGTTTCTGTGCAACTTCAGACCCTACACGGGCCTGGGCTTCCCTGGTGGCTGCGCCGATGTGCGGAGATGCGATCACGTTATCAAGCTTGAGTAATTTCCAGTCTGTGGGAGGTTCTTCGGCAAAGACATCCAATGCTGCGCCGGCAACCTTCCCGCTGGTGAGTGCATCGTACAAAGCATCTTCAACAACAATGCCGCCGCGCGCACAGTTAACGATGCGGACGCCGTTCTTCATTTTGGCAAACTGTTCTGCACCGATCATGTTGGATGTTTCCTTGGTCTTCGGAGCATGGATGCTGATGTAGTCTGCCTGAGCAAGTAATTCATCCAGCGTGATCTTTCGAACACCTTCCGCCGGGCTGGCATACGGGTCATAGGCAACAACGGTCATGCCGAGAGCCATGGCGCGACGGGCAGTTTCCTTGCCAATGTTGCCCAAACCGATCAAACCGAGGGTTTTGCCACCGATCTCATCACCTTCGAAGGACTTCTTGTCCCATTTTTCGGCCTTCATTGTAGACGTGGCTTTGTAGGTATTGCGAGCCAACGCGAACATGTAACCAATGGCGAGTTCCGCCACAGAAGCAGAGCTGGCGAGCGGGGTATTCATGACCGCAATTCCCTTGGACTTGGCATACTCATGGTCAATGGTATCCAGGCCAACGCCGCCGCGCACGATCACCTTGAGGTTGGGGCACACGTCAATCAACGGCTGGCGCACCTTGGTCCGCGAGCGAACGACCATTCCATCGTAAGCAGGCAAAACGTTCGGGAGTTCTTCAGGAGTAATATCATCGCGCACATCCACGGTCAAACCGGCAGAGCGCATTTGTTCGATATATTCCTGTTCGGTCTTGTCACAGATCAGGATTTTCATTGGAGTTTCTCCTTATAAATTAATAACAGGGACCTATCCGACGAATCGGCTGGTCCCTGTATGAAAGACATGCTAACCACAAAAATCATTTTAACGTATGCCAAAAATCTTTGTCAACGACAGAAATCAGGTCAGATAAGTGCTAATCGTTCTTGGTGAATTGTCTGACAGGACATTATAATGAAATGAAAACCAGATGTTTTCGCCCAAATGGGTGAATCTGCGCATTCTCAAAACCAAGCCTATAGGAGTTATTTCCATGACCAAACGTGTGTTCAATTTCAACCCGGGTCCTGCAGTCCTTCCGCTCGAAGTGCTGGAACAGGCACAAGCTGAGCTGTTGGATTTCAAGGGCACGGGCATGTCTGTGATGGAGATCAGCCACCGCTCGAAGGAATTCGAAGCCGTTATCCAGACCGCCGAAGCGGATCTGCGTGAGCTACTTGGCATCCCCGCTAACTACAAGGTGATGTTCCTGCAAGGCGGCGCATCACTTCAGTTCGCGATGCTGCCCATGAACCTGCGTGCAGCAGGTGCATCCGCCGATTACATCGTCACCGGCACATGGAGCAAGACCGCGATCAAGGAAGCTCAGAAGCTTGGCACCGCCCGCGCCGCCGCCAACACCGAAAAGGAAGGTTTCAACTGCCTGCCTTTGAATCTCGACCTTGACCCCAACGCCGCCTACTTACACTTCACATCCAATGAAACCATCCACGGCGTGGAATTCGTCGATGAACCGACCCCGCCTGCTGGCGTTCCGCTCGTTTGCGATACCTCTTCCGATTTCATCAGCCGCCCGCTTGATATTTCCAAGTATGCGATGCTCTATGCCGGCGCCCAGAAGAATGCCGGTCCTGCCGGTGTGACCGTTGTGATTATGCGCGATGACATGATCGAACGTACTCCTGCCAACCTGCCTGTCATGCTCGATTACAAGACACTCGCTGCCAGCGGCTCCCTGCACAACACTCCGCCCGCCTTCTCCATCTACATTGTGGGACTCGTCTTCCAATGGGCGAAGAAGCTCGGTGGTCTGGCTGAGGTTCAGAAGATCAACCGCAAGAAAGCGGATGCGATCTACAACGCGATCGACCAAAGTGGTGGTTTCTATCGTGGTCATGCGGCGCCGAACGCCCGCTCTGTCATGAACATCCCGTTCCGCCTCCCCTCCGAAGAGCTTGAAGATACCTTCGCGAAGGAAGCCAAGAAGAACGACCTGATCGGTCTCAAAGGACATCGCTCGGTCGGCGGCATGCGCGCCTCCATTTACAATGCCATGACCGTTGAAGGCGCCGAAGCCCTTGTGCAGTTCATGAAGGAATTCCAGAAGAAGAACGGATAATAGCCCGTCATTGCGAGGACAAGTCCCGAAGCGACCCCACATAGCAAGAGTTTGTTTCGCTGTAAAAAACGCTCCTTGCAATGACGTTTCCAAATCTGTAATTGAATTGCCCGCCTCCTAAAGGAGGCGGGCAATTTTTCTTTCGACAGGCTCAAGACATGCTTTTGGTTATAATTACCGAATGGATTTCTTTTTTCCTGAAGACAACCTCACCCGGGCAACCCCCGAAGAAACGCGCATCAATTCACTGAGCGCTGAACCATATCCCGATGGCTATCGTACACATGTCAACATAGAGGTCACACCTTTTCAAAAGCGACCTCACATCGAAGTGACCCTTTTTGATGCCGATAAAAATGAGATCGCGTCCACAACCATCGTCGAACCTATCACCTGGAAAATGGAATTCACAATGCACATCCGCGGTGAATTGAACAATCCCTATACCTTGGAAGCCAAGCTCTTTTACCCCGATGGACCCTCTACTGAGCCAAAGGCATTTACATTTGAAGTAAAGCCGCCTCAAGATTCGCCTGAACCTGACGCCGAGTAATCACCTTTCCATGTCAAAATCACCCTTTCGCTTCTTCGCGCTAACAGCGATGCTGTTTCTTGTGTTACTGGCTTTCATCGGTTGCACACCACAAGTGACGGCAACTCCTGAAGCGATAAACATTGTGCCAGTCACGCCATCTGCAACAGAAGACTTTGTTCCGGTCGTCCCTAAGAATGCGGAGGAGATCATTGTGTTCTCCTTTGAAGAGGATGGATACTCGCATCTTTTTGCTTATATACCCGACACACTTCCGCTCACACGAATTACTTCGGGTGATTGGAATGACATTGACCCCGCACCCAGCCCCGATGGAGAGAAGATCGCCTTTGCGTCCAACCGGAACGGATTTTGGGACCTGTACCTTTTGGAAGTCTCAACAGGTGATGTCACCCAATTGACCGACACTCCCGAATATGAAGGCTCCCCTACATTTTCTCCGGATGGTTCCTTCATCGCGTTTGAGTCGTACACCAACGATAATCTTGAGATCGTTATCGGCCCGGCAGATGACCCGCTTAAAGATGCCATACGCATGACTACGTCACCTGCATCTGACCACTCGCCTGCCTGGGCGCCGGATGGACGTCATATTGCGTTCATTTCCAATGGCGAATTGATCCTGGCCGATCTGGATAAAGCCGATAACAGCCGCTTCCAGAACCTGAGCAAAACAGACCTGGCTGCCGAGTCGCACCCGGTCTGGTCGCCAGATGGGAAAAAGCTCGCCTGGGCATCGAATGCCACATCGCTGGGACAAAGCGGAATTTATGTTTGGGACTCAACCAAAAACGTACCTGCTTCCTGGATCGGCGATGGCGATTACCCGGCTTGGAACAGCACCGGTGATCAGATCATCACCACGCTTGCTGCACCGAACAACACCTACTTTACGATCTACTCAGCAGATGGAAAACTGCTTCGACCTCTGGAGCCATTCCCCATGCCTCTGCGTGGGTTGATGTGGGCAAACATCGTCCTCCCCGATTCAGTACAGGAACTGTATCAACAATCGGCGCAATTAACCCCCGCTCCGCTATGGGCACCACAAGGCGAGCCCGTTGCAGAAGGTCTATTTGGACGCTGGTCACTGGTCAATCTCGAAGGTGTGCAGGCACCATATCCGCAATTGCATGATCTTGCTGACGAGGCGTTCAAAGCCTTGCGCGACCGTGTGACCCAGGAAGCTGGCTGGGATGCACTGGCTAGTTTGGAAAATGCCTTCGTGCCGATCACAGAATCGCTCGACCCTGGCTTCAGCGAAGATTGGTTGTACACAGGACGTGCGTTCGCGATCAACTCGCTGATGACTAATGCTGGTTGGATGGTTGTTGTGCGCGAAGATTTCGGCGCACAAACCTATTGGCGTTTATACATCCGGGCCCAGCAGCAGGATGGTTCGATGGGCGAACCACTTCACAATCAGCCCTGGGATCTCTCCGCGCGTTACAACCTTGACCCCAAAGTCTACGAGCAAGGCGGACAATACAGCACCGTTCCCGCAGGGTATTGGGTGGATGTGACGTCGCTTGCAAACCAATATGGCTGGGAACGTGTCCCTGCACTGCCCAACTGGCGAACGTATTATCGCGGCGCACGCTTCACAGAATTCGCATTGACCGGCGGCGAGACGTGGTACACCGCCATGCTCGAACTCTATCCGCCTGATGTTCTGGTCACGCCTACCAAGCTGCTGCCGCCGACTCTCACGCCAACCCGTACACCTCTCCCCACGTGGACGCCATTGCCCACACGCACACCACGCCCAACATATACGCCGAGTGTCACGGCAACTCCGCGGAATACACCTACACCGTCGAATACACCATTGCCTACACCTACGCCGCCGACGGTCATCCCATAACGCTATGATCCGTTATCTGCTTCGACTGCGCCATGCGCCACTCGGCACGGGATTGCTTTTGTTGATTTTGCTGATTGCATCCTGCTCGTCGAGTTCTACAACGAAAACGGATCAGACTCCAACGGCGGTGATCGCCGGTGAAGTGGCAACCCAACCTCTGGCTGAGTCCGAACCGGAGCCCAAGCCAACGATCGCACCATTCCGTTTCTTCCTCCCCACTCCAGGAGCAGAGCCGGTCTCGGGATGGCGTCCTCCACTATACCCTGTGCCATGGGCGGTTTCAGCCTACGATCATTTTTATTTCGCCCGTCCCATTGCCGCGGACAACGTTAACTGGCCGCTGGCAGAGTATCGGTATGGAGGAGTGTTCTTCGCACCGAATATTGTCCATACTGGTGTGGATATCGACGCCAATGAAGGCACAGAGATTCTTGCTGCAGGGCCGGGTACGGTTGTATCAGCCGATTGGGGTCTGTTCTCCGGCTCGGCCGGAAACGTCAATGATCCGTATGGGAAGGCGGTTGTGATCCGCCATGATTTTGGATACAAGGGGCAAACGCTTTACACGATCTATGCTCACATGAGCGAGATCATCGCCGTGGTAGGACAACACGTGGAGACCGGCGATATACTCGGGTTGGTCGGTGACACAGGCGCAACTACAGGACCTCATCTCCATTTCGAAGTGCGCCTGGGAGAGAATTCGTTTTACACCACATATAATCCAGAATTATGGATGGCCCCGCCACAAGGCTGGGGCATTCTGGTGGGACGGTTGGCCGGCGAACACGGAAATCTGCTGTACCAGTTCAGGGTGGATGTTCGCCCAATGCCGTCGGAGGTTCCGCTGCGTTCTGTGATGACCTATGCAGAGGGTGCGGTGAATGCTGACCCCTACTACAACGAAAACCTGGTGTTAAGCGACCTGCCAGCCGGGCTTTATAAGATCGCCTTTGAGTACAACGAAAAACGCCTCCAGTATTGGGTCGATATCTACCCTGGGCAGGTTACCTACTTTACATTCACCGATGAAGATGGTTTCCAGGTCAAGCCTCCACCTGTACCTACGCTCGATTTTCTGCCGATCACACCGACCGTGACAGCAACGCCATAGCAATTCGCCCGAAACCCCGTCCCTGACACCTTCCCCTACCTTGACGTATCGAACATCTGTGCTATACTGTCGCCTACACACAATTTTGACCCGTACACTAGTATTTGGAGAGTAAAACATGTCCCCTCGAAAATCAAAATCAGCCGCAGCCGAAGAACAACCCACCCGACAGGTGGATGGTGCCAAACGCGCCGTCCTCGATAAAGCTGTTGGTGATATTCTCAAACGCTTCGGTGAAGGTTCGATCATGCCTCTGGGACAGGCTCACGGCATGGTCACCGAATCGTTCCCTACTGGTTCATTATCCCTTGATATTGCGCTCGGCGTCGGCGGTGTTCCGCGCGGACGCATCACCGAGATCTACGGACCGGAATCCTCTGGTAAGACCACCATCTGTCAGCACATTGTTGCCGAAGCACAGCGCGTGGGTGGTGTGGCAGCCTTTATTGATATGGAACACGCGCTCGATCCAGTGTATGCCGCGCGCGTTGGCGTGGACATCGACAACCTGCTCGTCTCACAGCCCGATACTGGTGAACAGGCGCTCGAGATCGTTGAGACCCTTGTCCGCTCTGGCGGTGTAGATGTTGTGGTCGTCGACTCGGTCGCTGCGCTCGTTCCGCGGTCTGAGATCGAAGGCGATATGGGCGATGCCACCATGGGTGTGCAGGCTCGTTTGATGTCGCAGGCGCTGCGCAAGCTCTCCGGCGCGATCAACCAGACCAAGACTGCCGTGATCTTCACCAACCAGCTGCGTCAGAAGATCGGCGTCATGTTCGGAAATCCCGAAACCACCACCGGTGGTCAGGCGCTCAAGTTCTACGCCTCCGTGCGTATGGACGTGCGCCGCATCCAGGCCATCAAGGTCGGCGACGAAGTCATCGGTAACCGCACCCGCGTTAAGGTGGTCAAGAACAAGGTCGCTCCCCCGTTCCGCACGGCTGAGTTCGATATCATGTTCAATGAAGGCATTTCCAAGGCTGGCGATGTGCTCGACCTCGCCACGAAATTCGAAGTTATCCAGAAGCGCGGCGCCTTCTTTTCGTATGGCGACATCCGTGTCGGTCAGGGACGTGAGAACGCCAAAGATTACCTGCGCCAAAACCCCGATCTCATGGGTGAGATCGAAACAGTCATCCGCCAGAAAGCCCTCAGCGGCGAAATCGCTTTGCCTCTCGATATCGGAGGCGGCGACGATGGCGGAAGCGCACAAGAATCCGAAGAATAGAATGCCCGTTGGGCGACTCGGCAACGGGTCGCCCTTCTTTTTTATGACGATGTTCCGCCTCTTTCCCAGCCGATTCCTGTTGGCCGTGATCTTGACTCTCCTCTCTCTTTCGGCCTGCTCCCCTATCTCCACATCGACACCCTTCCGCCCGCCGACAGCCGAAGCGCCCCTCATCGAACCAACACTCATCATCCAGCCAACCAAGCAAGTGGTGATCGTGCAATCCACACCATTGCCCACAATCATCCCCACTGTGGATCCGCAGGATTGTGTCAATAGCCTGCGCTTCATCAACGATCTTACTGTCCCCGACAACTCTTTCATTACCTACGGCGCGAGTATCGACAAGCAATGGCTCGTCGAAAACAATGGAACCTGTAACTGGAATGTTGACTATCGCCTCAAACACCTTGGTGGAGCCGATCTCGGCGCTCCCGAAGAGATCATGCTCTACCCCGCCCGCGCTGGAACACAAGCCACCATTCAGATCGTCTTCACGGCTCCGTTTACTGATGGTGTCTATGAAAGCGCCTGGCAGGCTTATGACCCGAGCGGAAACCCATTTGGCGATCCCATTTACATTCGAGTCACAGTTGCAGCACCATAAAACGTATGTCCAAAGTTGAAGACTATAAAAAGCAATTGCAATCTTTGAACGATTGGGCGCCTTTTCTCAAAAAGAATTCCGGCTTGCCGGGTCCACGCGGGAATTTGGAACTTGCCTATGTCGTTGCAGAAATCGGTGATCAAAAACAATTCGAGCGCTTCCTGGCCTTTGATGGAAAAGAGAATACTCCCGAAGTCTTTGTCCTCTTTTGCGGTGTGGTAGGACTTGGAAAATTAGCAGCGAATCAGCCGGAATTATTTGATCGCTTGCGTAACTGTGCAACCGACAAGCGCTGGCGCATCCGTGAAGCAGTGCCAACTGGTTTACAACTCACGGGCGACCAGAACATGGAACTGCTCATCAAAGAAATGAAAAAGTGGACCAAGGGAAACTGGTACGAGAAACGCGCTGCCGCAGCCGTCCTTGCTGAGCCAAGACTGTTGAAACAACCGAAACATGCCAAACAAGTTTTGAACGTTTTAGACAAGATCACCGCTTCGATGGAAACAGACGACAAATCGAAAGACGAATCCTACAAAGTATTACGTCGGGGAATGGCATATTGCTGGAGTGTCGCTGTAGTGGCATCCCCTGAAGTTGGCAAACCGCTCATGGAAAAATGGCTGGCGAGCGCAGATAAAGATGTCCGCTGGATGATGAAGGAGAATTTGAAAAAGAATCGTTTGGTCAAAATGGATACAGATTGGGTAAAGAAATGCCTGAAAAAGCTGAATTGATTTAGTGTTATTTTGAAAGGAGATGTACATGCCTGCACAAAATGAATTTCAAGCTGTTTTCAATCAACTGAAAAGTATTCTCGAACCGTACGCTAAAAAATTAAAAGTTAAAGCAAATACATCAGACCACTATTATCTTGATGGTCCTTACAGTGAGAAATGGAAGAAGGAACTATTTTTCGCTTCCACGCAGATTAAGAAAAGCTATGTTTCATTCTATTTGATGCCCGTGTATATGTACCCTGAGCTACTGAAGGGTATTTCACCGGAACTAAAAAAACGCATGCAGGGGAAATCCTGCTTCAACTTCAAGAAAGTGGAACCCGGCTTGTTCAGTGAACTCGCTGCACTCACAAAAAAAGGTGCTGAAAAATTTAATAAGGAGAACCCAAAATGAGCGGACAGGAAATCACATTCGATGTCAACGGTAAAGCAGCAAAGGGCTATCTGGCCATACCCGCGCAATCGAATGCACCGGGAATTATGGTACTTCATGCATGGTGGGGATTGAATCCGATCTTTAAGAAGCTGTGCGACAAACTCGCCGCAGAAGGGTTTGTCGCTTTCGCGCCTGACCTGAACGAAGGCCGGATCGCCAAAACCATCGATGAAGCCAAGCAGATCATGTCTGAACTGGAGGGAGAGCGGAAATACCGCGTCGCCATGGCTGCGCTTGAGTTTTTGCGCGGCCGGCCCGAGGTCCGAAAAGAACCGTTCGCTTTAATTGGATTCTCCATGGGCGCGGCGTGGTCGCTTGTCGTCGCTGGCGAGAGTCCCGCAGACATTCGCAAGATCGTGATGTTCTATGGCGCAGGGGAGGCAGATTACTCTACGTTAAAGTTGGACGTTCTCGGACATTTTGCCGAACACGATGAATGGGAAGATGAGAAGTATATTACCGCCATGAAAAACGACATGCAAGCTGCGGGTCTTAACGTGGATTTTCAGTTTTACCCGAACACCAGTCACTGGTTCTTTGAAGATGACCGCCCCGAGTTCAACCCACAGGCGGCAACGCTCGCCTGGGATCGCACACTCGAATTCTTAAAGAAGTAAGCATGGCATCCACCATCCAATGTCATCCCGCCACAGCAGAACGCTGGACCGACCTGGAGACTCTTTTCGGCAAAAATGGAGCAAATGCCGGCTGCTGGTGTATGTTCTGGCGGTTGGAACGCTCCATGTTCAAAAAAACAAAAGGCGATGGAAATCGTCAGATCCTGAAGCAGATCGTGGAAGCGGATAAACAACCCGGCATTCTGGCGTATGATGGAAAACAGGCTGTGGGCTGGTGTGGGATCGCGCCGCGTGAAGATCTGGTCGCGCTGGAAAATTCGCGCATCCTGAAACGCGTGGACGACCAACCGGTCTGGTCCATCACCTGCTTTTTCGTAAACAAAGAAGCGCGTGGGCAGGGTGTCATGGAGTCGCTAGTTAAAGCGGCTGTGGCACATGCAAAATCTCATGATGCACAGATCGTGGAGGCGTATCCCATTGATATGCAGTCACCAAAGCTGCTGGGGCAGACATTCAACAGTTATAGCGGTTATATGGGTGTGGCGTCTGCATTCCGGGCACTTGGTTTTGAAGAAGTGGGCCGAGCTTCTGAGACACAGCTCATCATGCGTCTGAACATCAAAGATAAAGCAAAGAGGAAAGTAAAGTGAAATGAAATTCAGTCTGGAACGTACTATCAACAAGTCCCGCGTGGAAGTCTGGGAGTTCTTCACCGATGCTGAAAAGACCAGGCTCTGGCAGCCGTCGCTTCAAAGCATTGAAATCGTTGAAGGCATGGCAGGTCAACCCGGTGCCATTTCCAAATGGACATATAAGGAAAACGAGCGCGAGTTTTCGTTGACTGAAAAAGTGTTGAAAAGGGAGGTGCCAGAGCGGTTTGAGAGTCAGTTCGAAAATGAGTTTGCTATCGATATCGTGAATAATGTCTTCATAGAGCAAAGCGATCACGAAACCTTGTGGATGATGGAAACCACGTATCGATTCAAGACCTTGTTGATGAAGATCCTGGGTTCTGCCTTGAAAAAGAATTATGTGTTGCGCTCCGAAAAGGAAATGGAACGCTTCAAGGAAATTGTTGAGCAGCAGTAAAGCGGTAGTCATATTGCTTACTGTATAATCAAAATATGAAACAAGGCACCTTCAAGAAGGAGATATTCATCCAATCCGATGCGGCTACCGTGATCAACATTATTGCTGATTACAGCCAGCATCATAAAATCCACCCGCTGATTACAAAGGTGGAAAAAACAACTGCTCCAGAAGGTATAAGACGCTATTTCATCACTGACAGCCTACAATGGGGACCGTTCAAGTTCAAGATCAAATATCAGGCGGATATTCTGGCGGTTACAGAAGACACTGTTCACACCGAGGCATACCAATCTCCTGGAACCTATGTCACAAATATCACAAAAGTAACACCCAGCGGAGAGGGCGTCCGCTTGCATGAGACGATCACGATGAAAGCGCCCAACCTGTTGTTTAATTACGCGTTCAAACAGGCTGATGCGGCGCATGGAGAAATGCTCCAACGGATCAAATCCTACGTGGAATCGCGCACAAGATAATAAACCTGCCTTATTACAAATCAGTGGTTTCCTGATAGAATACCCAAAGAGAAGGCCCTGACGGGCTTTTTCTATGAAAGCAAGGTAAGGATCCCACACTGCATGTATCCCAATTTCCGCCTCTTTTGGCGAACAACCTATCGTTCCTTTTTCGCCTCCAACAACACTCCTGCCCGTCTGACACGCAAACGAATCATCTTTCTATTGATGTTCTACGCCGTCTGGCCAATCGGACAGGTCATCCACTGGTTCTGTTTTTTCCTGGATGATATTTTCTTCCCCGGTCACAAGACACAGAAGATCGAAAAACCACTCTTCATCATCGGTAATCTGAGAAGCGGCTCAACGTTTCTTCACCGTTTGCTCTCGCGCGACGACCAGACCTTTACCAGTCTCACCACGTGGGACATCTACCTCACCCCCTCTGTTACCCAAAAGAAGATCACGCAGTTCTTTTCCAAGCTCGACTGGAAACTGGGTGGACACATGCATCGCCTGCTCCGCGCGTTCGACAAGCGCACGCTGGGACAGTTCAAGATCCATCGCATCTCATTCTTCCAACCGGAAGAGGACGAGAATATCTTGCTGCACATTTGGGATTCGTTCTGGGTCAGTTTCCTCTTCCCGTTTATGGATGAGCTGCCGAACTACCAGCACTTCGATGAAGCCCTTTCGCCGGAGCGCAAGCGCCACATCATGAAGTTCTACAAGTCCATGCTGCAGCGACACATGTACGCCTCAGGCAAGAAATACTTCGTCGCCAAGAATCCGGCCTTTAGTCCCAAGGTCGAAACGCTGCTCGAATTTTTCCCCGATGCGCGCATCATCTACCTGGCACGTAATCCCCTGGATATGCTCCCCTCCACCATTTCGTGGATCAACTACGCGCGCCGTGTTTTTACCGAGCCAAAGGAAAAATATCTCTATCTGGATGAGATCGTGGATCTGACACAGCATTGGTATCGCTACCCGCTCCAATACCTGGATGCGCATCCTTCGCCCCGACACTTGATCCTGAATTATGATGACCTGATCCAACGCCCGGAGCAGGTGATCCGCTCGTTCTATGAACAGTTCGGTTACCCTGATAAACCCGGCCTCGACGACATCGTCGATGCGGCCGTCAAAGAAACGCTTTCCTTCAAGACAGATCACGTCTATTCGTACGAAGAGATGGGCTTTACTCGCAAGCAGATCGTCGAAATGTATGCCGACATCTTCGATCGCTTCGGCTTCGATAGACGCGACCATGAGGACGCCGAAGTAGAGACGCAACTGGTGACGGTCTCCGCAGTGGACTAAACGAAAACTCCCGAAGAATTCTTCGGGAGTTTTTATCCATTATGATGTTTTCTTCGTTCGTGTTGTCCGCGTTGCGGGTTCTTTTACTGCTTTGTTGGCTGTCTTTTTGGGAGCTGCTTTTTTGGTGGAAACTGGTTTGGGTTTCGCTGTGGAAATCTTCCTTGCACGCGGAGCCTTAACCTCTTCAATAGCAGGTTCTTCCATTACTTCCTCCACTTCAGTAACAGGCTTGTCACCGATCTTGTATTCCTCCTCCCAATTCTCGGCCGCTTTCAAATGGATCGCCTTGTAACGAGCCATCAACATGATCGCGCCAGCGATCGCCATCAATGCAGAGACAAGTGCAGAATAGCTAAAGCCCAGGTCCCCGATCTTGGGTTGGTCGGGGCGGAAAAATTCGATGAAGACACGTCCCACACCGGCCATCACCAACCAGCCCGAGAAAAGAGCGCCGGGTTTCAAGTCCTTCTCATAGCGGCGGGAAAACCATAATAAAAGGCTTGCCGCGAAGATATTCCAGATCATCTCATATGCAAACGTTGGGTGGAAACGTGTGGATTCTGGCAAATTCACAAATTCAGGCAGGCGATGCTCGGCTGAAATCGGAATCCCCCACGGAAGCGTCGTAGGAGGTCCATAGAGTTCCTGGTTGATGAAGTTGGCGATGCGTCCAATTGCCTGGCCAATCAACATTGCCGGGCCGGCTGAATCCAGAAAGAGCCAGGGATCCAGATTGTTTTTTCGCAGATAATAGAGAAGCGCCACTGCTCCAAGCAACAAACCGCCAAAAATGTGAAGCCCGCCCTGGGGAATATTGATGATTTGAAGCGGGTTCTCAATGTAATAGCGATTGCCACCCAGCGTGGCATTGATCACATACCATAAACGCGCACCAATGATTCCAGTTGGCAGGACCCAGATCAAGGCATCCCAGATGCGTTCACCATTCTCGCCACGTCGTTTGAGTTCGCGCTCGACGATCAAAGAACCAACAATGACGCCAATCATCACAATGACGCCATACCAACGCAAAGGAAATGCCAAATTTCCTATTCGAATTGTAAAAATTACAGGATCAATCATTGAATACCTCGGTCGTAGTTTTGGGTGATTATACTGCTTTGCTTCACAATTCCGTGGCAGATATGGGGAAAACCAGCAGCAGGAAAACCCTTCCAAAAAGCCGACAAAAAGGACAAGAACCTGTTTATTACATTTGTCACCTTTCAATTGTGATAATTTACACATCCCTGTATAATCGAAATGTTTACAATGGAAGTTAACGTTTACCTTTGAAGTAAACGTTTCCGAGACCCATCAAATGCTCAAAATCAACCGCCAAACTGATTACGCTGTTCGTGTCATTCTCGCCCTTGCTAAACATGGAAAGGATGCACGGCGTTCCAGCGCCGATATTCAGCAGGAAATGTTGATCCCCAAGTCGTTCATGAGCCGTATTGTCGCCCAACTCGCCCGCGAGGGATTAATCAACACCTTCCCGGGCCGTGATGGCGGACTCTCCCTTCCCCGCCCTGCTTCACAGATCACACTCAAGGATGTGGTCGAGGCGTTCGAGGGTCCGATCCTGCTCTCAGAGTGTATGCAGGTGAAGGGTGAGGATGATTGTCCATTCCAATCCAATTGCCCGGTTCGTTCGAAGTGGGGGCGCGTACAGGTGGCGATGATGCGTGAGATGGCTTCGATCACATTTGAAGATCTGAAAAAGGAAGCTCTTGGCGTCTCGATGGTGATGCCAAGTCTGGTTTAAGGAATTCGTACGCCCGGAGGGCGCGTACATATTTTTTCAAGGAGACTCTATGGATCCAATCACACTTTCTCGATTGCAGTTTGCACTCACAACCGTCTATCACTGGCTGTTCGTTCCATTGACACTGGGGTTGGGCTGGTTCGTGGCATTCATGCAAACTCGCTATTATCAAACCAGGGACGAATCCTGGCGAATTCAGTCCAAGTTCTGGGGCAAGCTGTTCCTGATCAACTTCGCCATCGGCGTTGTGACGGGCATCGTACAGGAATTTCAGTTCGGCATGAACTGGAGTGAATACAGCCGCTACGTGGGTGACATTTTTGGCGCTCCCCTGGCTGTGGAGGCCTTGCTCGCCTTCTTTATGGAATCCACCTTCCTCGGCGTGTGGATCTTCGGTGAAGGCAAAATTCCAGAAAAGGCGCACCTGGCTTCGATCTGGCTGGCAGCGCTCGGTTCCAACCTCTCTGCGCTGTGGATTCTCTTGGCTAATGGCTGGATGCAGCACCCGGTCGGATACGTGATCAACGAAGCCAACGGCCGCGCTGAACTCGTCAACTTCTTTGCACTCATCGGCAACCCCAAAGGCTGGATCTTCTTCTGGCACACGATCTCCGACGGTCTGCTCATGGCATCCTTCCTCATCATCGCCGTCAGCGCCTACCATTTGGCTCGCAAACAGAACGTGGATTTCTTCAAACGTTCGTTCCAGATGGCATCTTTGGTGGGCATGATCGCCGGCGTGTTGGTCTTCCTCGGCGGGCATACCATGGGGCAGTACATGTACGAAAACCAACCCATGAAATTCGCGGCAATTGAAGCACACTGGGAAACTTCGCAACCCGCAGATTTCTCCATCCTCACCATCGGTGACCTGAGCGGCAAGAAGGAAGTCTGGTCATGGCGCATGCCGAGAGTCTTGAGCTTCCTCGCTTGCAACAACTTCAACTGCGAAGTGCGCGGCGTATATGACATCCAAAAAGAATACGAAGGGCTTTACGGACCCGGCGATTACATTCCACTAATGGTTGTCACGTACTGGACCTTCCGCATCATGATGACTTTCGGCTTTGTCATGATGGCCATCACTGCCTTCTTCCTCTGGGCAAACATGCGCGGTGACATCACCAAATCCAAGTGGATGAAATGGGTCCCGCTGACACTGATCCTTCCGTATCTCGCGAACGCCAGCGGCTGGATCCTGACCGAAATGGGCCGCCAGCCCTGGATCGTCTACGGTTTGCTCAAAGTGGAAGATGCGGTCTCTCCCAATCTCACCACTCTTGACCTACTGATCTCCCTGATTGGCTATACGGCCGTCTACGGTACTCTGGCTGTTGCCATGGTCAAACTCATGGTCAAATACGCCAAATCCGGACCCGAAGCCGCCATGCACGAATCAGTCGATGTTGAATCCGCTGGTGGCGGGCACAAAGCGCTCCCCGTCGGTGCACAAGACTAAGAAAAGAGGCACAATATGTCTTACGAATTTCTTCAAACCCTTTGGTTTATCCTGATCGCTGTCCTCTGGATCGGTTTCTACTTCCTCGAAGGTTTTGACTTCGGCGTGGGAATGCTTCTCCCGTTCCTCGGCAAAAAGGATGAAGAACGCCGTGCCATCATCAACGCCATCGGCTCCACCTGGGACGGCAATGAGGTCTGGCTTCTCACTGCCGGCGGTGCAACATTCGCCGCCTTCCCGCACTGGTACGCCACCATGTTCAGCGGTTTCTATCTGCCCCTGTTCCTGCTGCTGATCGGTTTAATCATCCGCGGCATCTCCTTCGAATATCGTTCCAAGGATGCCAATCCCGCCTGGCGCAATCGCTTCGATTGGATGATCGCCATCGGCTCCTTCATGGCTGCATTGTTGCTTGGCACGGCATTCGCCAACCTCGCCAAAGGAGTGCCAATCGATGCAAATATGAACTACGTCAGCCCGAACGGAATTATGACCACCATCGGTCTGCTCAACCCCTACGGCTTGATCGGTGGCTTGACCACCGTGGCGGTCTTCCTGCTCCACGGCGCCAACTTCCTGACCCTCAAACTGGATGGTGAACTCCGTGAACGCGCCCGCGCATTTGCCAAGAAGTTGTATATCTTTGCTGCGATCATGGTCGTTGCCCTGGCTGGCAGTACTTACATCTACACCGACATCCTCACCAAGATCGGTGTCAACCCCGGCATCATTCCAATCGTCTCTGCGGTCGCGTTGCTGGCTTCCATTTACTTCATCAACCGCAAGATGGAAGGCTGGGCGTTCATCACCGTGTCCCTGCACATCGTTCTGACCCAGGTGTCCTTCTTCACTCTGATGTTCCCCCGCGTGATGGTTTCCAGCCTCAGCCCAGACTGGTCACTCACCATCTACAACGCATCATCGTCACAATATACGCTCACAGTCATGTCCATCGTCGCCTTGATCTTCGTCCCGATCGTGCTCGCCTACCAAGGCTGGACCTACTACATGTTCCGGAAGCGCATTACCACTGACAAGAAGTCATTGGTCTATTAGATAAAAAGGCAGAGTGAGCGCTCACTCTGCCTTTTTGTTTGTTCCATGTGTCACAAATTTATGACATAATATAACAGTAAAAAGGAGATTCGTATGGCAAAAATCGTTGTCATTGGAGCAGGCTTTGCCGGGCACACCGCCGCATTGTATTTGGGGAACAAACTTGGCAGGAAGCATGAAGTCACCGTGATTAGCAACCGCGATGTATTCGGCTATGTTCCATCGTGGGTGTGGGTGGGCGTCGGACATATGAAGCCAGAAAAGACCATCTTCAAGCTCAAATCAGTCTATGATCGCAAGCATGTCAAATTCGTTCACGCTGCCGCCAAAGAGATCCATCCAGATGTGGGCGATCAATACGTGATCGGTGACGAGATTGGTACAGGAAAAGAAGTCCGCCTGGAATACGATTATCTCGTCATCGCACCAGGTCCGCTGCTCAACTTCGCCGGTACACCTGGTCTTGGACCCGAGAGTGGATACACTCATTCCATTTGCTCCCTTCCGCATGCTGTGAAGACTCGCGATGCCTATATCGCTCTTTGTGAGCGGATGAAAAAAGGCGAGAAGGTCAAGATCGTGATCGGAACAGGTCACCCCGGAGCGACGTGCCAGGGCGCGGCGTTCGAGTACATCGTCAATGTCCACAAAGATCTGGTCAAGAAAGGACTGCGCGATAAAGCGGACATCCTATGGCTTTCAAACGAACCTGCTCTCGGCGATTTCGGCGTCAATGGTGTGCAGATTAAACGCAACGGGCACGTGATGCGCAGCGATGAGTTCATCAAGGCAGTGTTCAACGATCATGGTATTCGATATCAAGTTCAAACCGGCGTCACGAAAGTGGAGGAAGGTAAGATCCACTGGCAGAATTATGAAGGCGAAGAAGGAACGACCGACTTCGACTTCTCGATGCTCATCCCACAGTTCAAGGGCCAGCCGTTCAAATACATTGCCAAAGACGGAACTGACATCACATCCAAAGTGACCAACCCAGCAGGTTTCCTCCTCGTGGATGGGAAGTACGGCTTACCATATCCCGAACTTTCGCAAACTCCTGAAGCTTGGCCCCAATACTACAACAATCCCACCTATCCGAACATGTTTGGGGCTGGTATCGCCTTCGCGCCTCCAGGACCGATATCCAAGCCGTTCACCAACAAGAATAACTTATTAATCGCCCCTGCCCCACCGCGCACAGGCATGGTCAGTGGCGTGATCGGACGCGTGGTTGCCATGAATATCGCCGATCTCATTGAAAGAGGGACAATGACCCACAGCGAACGCATGACCGAGATGGTCGCGGCATGTATCGCATCCATGGGTGACAATCTTTGGGACGGCAATGCCGTTACCATTGTGATGCGCCCGGTTGTGCCAGATCGCAAAAAATATCCAAACGAATATGGACGCGATCTTTTCATCTCACACCTGGAGATGGGTCTTAGCGGTGCATGGATGAAGTTCATGCTTCACTACACATTCATCTGGAAGTTCAAAGGTAACTTTGGCTGGAAATTAATCCCCGAATAGGAGGTCCCCATGTCTGAACAGGAATTCTCAAAAGCTGAAAAGTTTTGGATGAACAACAAGTTATACCAATTATGGCGCTTCATCGTGCTTAATGTCAAAGTCTATACGGTTGCCGTGCAAAGTAAATGGCGATAATCCAATAAAAGTTAGCTGA